>WGCT01000560.1 GCA_015493625.1 Draconibacterium sp.
CCCAAAGAATGTAGAATATGTCTGAAAAATGATTTTTTACCCTGTTTTTTTCATTCAAAGTAGTTTAATTTGCATATTGAAAAAAAATAAGTTTATGAGTAATCTGGAAAAGTTTTTCGAGAAATTCAGAAAAAATATTATTGGAATTGACCAAGAGTTTGATTCACCTTTTGGCACAAATAAAATTGTTTATGGCGACTGGATTGCCAGCGGCAGACTTTATAAGCCAATAGAAGACAAAATATCGAACGAGATAGGGACGTTTGTTGGAAATACACATACCGAAACCAGCGAAACCGGCATACGAATGACACATGCCTACCAAAAATCGCACGAGCTTATTAAACAACATGTTAATGCCGGCAAAAACGATGTTATTATTACCGCCGGATCGGGAATGACAGCTGTCATAAATAAATTTCAGCGAATTCTCGGACTTAAATATTGTGGAACATTATCGGGGAAAGGTTGCATAATTGAACGGGAGCGACCGGTAGTTTTTATTACACACATGGAACACCACTCGAACCAAACATCGTGGTACGAAACAAATGCCGATGTGGTTGTAATTGAACCGGGAGAAGGACTTTTGGTAGATACCGACAATTTACGACAGGCGCTGAACAAGTACAAAGACCGGCCGTATAAAATAGGATCGTTTTCGGCATGCTCGAATGTTACCGGAGTACGTACACCTTACCACGAAATGGCCAAAATTATGCACGAATTCGGAGGGGTTTGTTTTGTCGATTTTGCAGCCTCGGCACCCTACGAAAAAATTGATATGCACCCCGCCAATCCACTCGAAAAATTAGATGCCGTTATGTTCTCTCCTCATAAATTTCTTGGCGGTCCGGGAACGTCGGGAGTTCTTATTTTCGATGCTTCGATGTATAAAAATGAAGTGCCTGATGCACCAGGCGGTGGTACTGTCGACTGGACAAACCGTTGGGGGAAATATAAATATGTCGACGATATTGAGGCACGTGAAGACGGCGGAACTCCGGGATTTTTACAATCGATAAAAACAGCTCTTTGCATCGATTTAAAAAACCAGATGGGAATAGAAAACATTGAAAAACGAGAAAAAGAACTGCTAACAAGGGCTTTTAACGGACTCGACAAAATTAAAGGATTAAATATTTTGGCCAATAATGTTCGCGACCGTTTAGGGGTTATTTCTTTTTATATCGATAAAATACATTTTAATTTGGTTGTTCAGTTATTGAATGACAAATACGGGATTCAAACCCGTGGAGGTTGTGCATGTGCAGGAACTTATGGTCATTTTCTGCTCGAAGTTTCATACGAACAGTCGAAAGAGATAACCGAAAAAATTAACCATGGCGATTTATCTGAAAAACCCGGATGGGTTCGTTGGTCGTTGCATCCTACCATGCCCAACAGTGAAGTAGATTTGATGATTCACGCACTTGAAGATATTGTTGAAAATATTGAAACCTATAAAAACTATTACATTTACAACAATCACACAAACGAATACCGGCATAAAAACGCGAAAGGAGACGAAGAACTAATGGAGCGCTGGTTTTCGTTAGATTAGCAACTCCTTGCGTTAAACTCATAAAAGTAATAAACCTACTTAGAAATTTAGTTGCACCAAAAAGAATGAGAAATGAATTATGCTAACTTTGCTATTCAACAATTTTAAATGAAAAAATACAAAACAGGGTTGGTATTAAGTGGTGGTGGCTCGCGCGGATTTGCACATCTGGGAGTTATTGCAGCCCTTAACGAGAAAGGAATAAAACCTGATATTATTGCCGGAGTAAGTGCCGGAGCAATTGTGGGTGCATTTATTGCCAGCGGTAAATCGCCTCAGGAAATTCTTAAATTATTTGCGAATAAACCTGTTTTTAAATATACAAAAATTAATCTGCCCATTTATGGCCTTTTAAAACTCGACCGGTTGCTCAATGTTATCGAAAAAGAGATTCCTGCCAAAAGAATTGAAGATTTAAAAATTCCATTTTATATTGGCATTTCGAACCTCAATAAAGGCAGAATGGAATATAAAAATTCGGGACCGTTAGGACTTACTGTTTTAGCCTCTTCCTCCATTCCAATACTATTTGCACCTATTGAAATTGATGGCGATTTTTATGCCGACGGAGGATTAATGAACAATATTCCTGTAAGAGCAATTCGCAATATCAGCAGAAAAATTATTGTCTCGAATATTAGTCCGTTAAACCCAAAGGGCAAAACAAAGACAAAAAATCTGGTACAGATTGCTTCGCGCACATTTCATATGACCATTAATGCAAACCTCGACGAAGCGAAAAAGGCAGCCGACCTGTTTATTGAACCCGAAGGAATTGACGAATACGATATTTTGAATAACTCGCATGCTTACGAGCTTTACGACATCGGCTACAACTCAACAATAAAAATGTTGGAAAAAGCCGAAAAAAAACGTCCTTTCTTTCTAAGGTTTAAGTAAGTTTTTTCAGATTTATCGTACAAACTACACTTTTGGTAACTTCCAATTGTCTCGGTAGCTTAGTTTTGCCAGTTTATTTGCAGCCTCCTCTTTAAACCTCTTCGTTGAATTGTCCCAATGAATTCGCTCTCCCACCCGGTAGGCAATATTTCCCATTTCAGAAACAATTGCAGTTTTTGCTCCTACCTCAACAGATGCATTTTCATCTCCACCATTCCGAATACACTCAAGAAAATTCTGAACATGCTCGGTTAATCCGTCGCCATAATTTTTCTGAACCTTACCCTCAAAGAATGGTTTACGTTCGGCATCATTACGGTCGGGCATTAATTCCCAACCTCCCCGGTCTACCACCAGTGTTCCTTTTTCGCCAATAAAAGCCACACCATGTTTTTTCCCGTATGGTCCCATTCCCGGATTTAAACCACTCTCCCAAATCATTGTATGTTTAGGATAGCTGTATATTGCCTGTTGAATATCGGGTGTTTCAATGGCTCCTTTTTTATGATAATAAATACCACCGCCTGGAGAAATAGATTCGGGCATTCCGGCATCCATTGCAAACAGGGCGAAGTCGAGCAGATGAACTCCCCAATCGGTCATTGCGCCTCCTGCATAATCCCACCACCAACGGAAATTATAATGAAACCTGTTTGGGTTAAAAGGTCGTTTTGGGGCAGGTCCTAACCACATGTCGTAATTAACTGTGGCAGGTGCTTCTGTATCGTCGAGTAAGGGGATAGGTTTATCGTACCCTTTATAAATCCATGCTTTCACCAAATGAACACCACCAAGTTTTCCCGACTTAACAATATCCGAAGCCTCGAACCAGTGTTTCGAACTACGCTGCCACATTCCTACCTGAACCTTTAAATCAGGGTGTTTATTCGCCATAGCAACCATTGCATTGCACTCTTCAATACTGTGTCCCATTGGTTTTTCAACATAAACGTGCTTGCCCGCTTCAAGCGCCTTCATCATAATTATGGCATGCCAATGGTCGGGAGTTCCAATTATTACAGCGTCAATTTCAGGTTTTTTAAGTACATCCCTAAAATCGGCATAAGTTTGCGGACGAGTTCCTGTCGATTTTTCAACCTGTCCTGCACGTTCATCCAAAATTTTCGAGTCGACATCGCACATTGCTGAACAAACGACATTTTCCTGACTCAAAAATGTTTTTAAGTCGTTAAACCCCATCGACCGGCAGCCAATTAAAGCTACTGTTACTTTTTCGACAGGAGCACACGAACTTAAAACCGATGGAGCAACTCCTACTGCAGTTGCAACAACGGCACTATTTCTAATAAATCTTCTTCTGTTTGAATTCATTTGAATGAGAATAAATATATGAGTTGTAAATATAACCTTTCTGTAATTTTAAATAGAATCGACATCAGGAAAAATTAAAAAAATTGATCTTTTTTTATTGAAATGGTGTAAAAGAAAAAGGCAGCTCAACAGCTGCCTTTAATGTTAACCCCCAAACACACAATACCAGAATTGGTATTACGCTGCAATGATATTCATTTATTTTTATTCGTGCAAATTTTAAAAAAATAAAATCATTTTTTTTTTGAAATTTTTCTCAATA
>WGCT01000561.1 GCA_015493625.1 Draconibacterium sp.
ACTTCACTGAAAGAATTAGAAAAGAGTAAGAAATATCCGGTGTTAAATTTAAATCGGACATCTTAAATTTATAATCTCTTTCGTTATGAAAATAAAAATTTAAAAGTCTGAAAAATGAAAGGTATTATTTTAGCAGGAGGTGCAGGAACAAGATTGTATCCGATAACACGATCCATCTCGAAACAGATTATTCCGGTGTTCGATAAACCGATGATTTATTATCCGCTCTCGGTTTTAATGCTGGCCGGAATACGGGAAGTTTTAATCATCTCGACCCCCACCGACATAGGTCTGTACGAGAAGCTTTTTGGCGACGGTTCGCAACTGGGAATGAAAATTTCGTATAAAATTCAACCTTCGCCCGACGGATTGGCACAGGCTTTTATTTTGGGAGAAGAGTTTATTGGCAACGATAATGTTTGCCTGATTTTGGGCGATAATATTTTTTACGGTTACAATTTTCGTTCGGTATTGGAAGAGGCGGCAACACTCGTCGATGGCTCAATTGTTTTCGGCTACTACGTAAAAGACCCCGAAAGGTACGGTGTTGTTGAATTCGACAACACAGGAAAAGCAATCTCGTTGGAGGAAAAACCGGAGAATCCGAAATCGAATTACGCGGTAACCGGACTCTATTTCTACTCGAATGATGTAGTGGAAAAAGCAAAAAATTTAAAACCTTCGAAACGGGGTGAACTGGAAATTACCGACTTAAACCGGTTGTACCTCGAAGAGAACAGATTGAAAGTAAAACTGCTCGGACGTGGTTTTGCATGGCTCGACACGGGCACACACGAAAGTCTATTACAGGCATCGAATTTTATTGCAACCATCGAACAGCGACAAGGACTAAAAGTTTCGTGTATCGAGGAAATTGCATATAAAAAAGGATTCATTTCGAAAGAACAGCTAATTGAGCTGGCACAGCCACTTAGCAAAAATCAGTACGGCGAGTATTTATTAAGCTTGGCCGATAAACAAATTTTTTCGTTTTAAAATATATGGATATTATAAAAACAAAAATTCCCGGATTAGTTGTCGTTCAGCCAAACGTTTTTAACGACGACAGGGGCTATTTTTTCGAATCGTATCAATTAGCAAGGTATGTTAATGCCGGTATTGATACCGGTTTTATTCAGGATAACGAATCGAAATCGGTGCGCGGGGTAGTTCGCGGATTACATTATCAGCTCGGCGAATTTGCACAGGCAAAACTGGTACGGGTTGTACAGGGAAGTGTTTTCGATGTGGCCGTTGATTTACGAAAAGGGTCGCCTACATTTGGCGAGTGGTTCGGGATTGAATTAAACGACAAAAATAAAAAACAGCTATTTGTACCCCGAGGTTTTGCGCACGGCTTTTCCGTTTTAAGCGAAACCGCAATTTTTACTTATAAATGTGATAATCTGTACAAAAAAGAGGCCGAACGTTCAATTAATCCGTTTGACACAGAATTGAACATTGATTGGCAATTAGGGAATTCGCAACAAATTATTTCGGAAAAAGACAGGCAGGCACCTGCTTTTAAAAATGCTGAAATAAATTTTAAATATTAATATGAAGTTACTTATTACCGGCGCATACGGACAATTGGGAAGCGAATTAAAAGAGTTGGAAAATCAATTCTCAGGATTCGATTTTATTTTTACCGATGTCGATTCACTTGATATTACCAACGAAAATGCTGTTGAAGATTTTTTCAAAAAAACCAGACCCGGTTATATAATTAATTGTGCAGCATACACAGCCGTTGATAAGGCAGAAAAGGAACCGGAAATTGCTGAAAGAATAAATGCCGTTGCTCCAGGAATACTTGCTAAATTTGCAAAACAGATTCAAGCTAAATTTATAAATATCTCAACCGACTATGTTTTTTCCGGCACTGCCAACCGGCCGTATTCCGAAGCCGACGAGGTTCATCCTCAAGGAGTCTACGGAAAAACAAAATTACAGGGCGAATTAAACAGTTTTAAAGAAAACCCCGAAACAGTTGTTATCAGAACGTCGTGGTTGTATTCGGCATTTGGAAACAATTTTGTAAAAACAATGCTTCGACTGGGTGCTGAACGCAACAATTTAAAAGTAGTTTTCGACCAGGTGGGCACACCCACTTACGCAGCCGATTTAGCAAAAACAATTTTATCGATTATTCAGCTTTCCGAAAAAAATGTTGTAAATTTTGTTCCCGGTATTTATCATTTCTCAAACGAAGGAGTTTGCAGTTGGTACGATTTTGCAAAAACAATTTTTGAAATATCGGAAATTAATTGTTCAGTGTTGCCGGTTTTGTCCGATGAATTTCCGACACCGGCAAAACGCCCGCATTATAGCGTGCTGAATAAATTAAAAATAAAAGACACATTTGGCATTGAGATTCCGTATTGGAAAGATAGTTTGAAAAAATGCATAGAAATATTAAAAAAATAGAAGAATGGAAAATCAGGAATTAATAGAAGTACAAGCAAAAGCACAAGAGTGGCTTTCGGAGACTTACGATGAAAAAACAAGAGCTGAAGTGCAGGCACTTTTAGACAACGACGACCCAACCGAATTGATTGATTCGTTTTACCGGAGTTTGGAATTTGGAACCGGTGGATTACGCGGAATTATGGGCGTTGGAACCAACCGGATGAATATTTATACTGTGGGCGCAGCAACCCAGGGTTTGTGTAATTACCTGAAAATGAACTTTAAAGATGTGCCACAAATTAGCGTTGCCATTGGTCACGATTGTCGTAATAACAGCCGGCTTTTTTCGGAGAGCAGCGCGAAAATATTTGCCGCCAACGGAATAAAAGCGTACCTGTTCGACGACCTTCGCCCCACTCCCGAGCTTTCGTTTGCCATTCGCGAACTGGGTTGCCAAAGCGGAATTATTATAACGGCATCGCACAACCCAAAAGAGTACAACGGGTACAAAGCCTACTGGAACGACGGTTCGCAAATTGTTGCCCCACACGATGTTAACATTGTAAATGAGGTAGCTAAAATTAAACCCGAAGATATTAAATTCGACGGCCCCGATGATTTAATTGAAACATTGGGAGAAGAGATGGACAATAAGTTTTTAGCCGAAGTTAAGAAGGTTTCTATTTCGCCCGACATTGTTAAGAAACACAACGACATTAAAATAATCTACACTCCCATTCACGGTACAGGAGTGAAGTTAATTCCTGCCGCATTACGTGCTTTCGGATTTACAAACATTATTAACATTCCCGAGCAAGATGTGGTAAGCGGCGAATTCCCAACGGTTGTTTCGCCAAATCCGGAAGAGCCGGCAGCAATGGAAATGGCAACAAAAAAAGCTGCCGAAATAGATGCCGATGTTGTAATGGCATCTGACCCCGACGCCGACAGGATTGGCGTTGCCGTAAAAAACGACAAAGGCAAATATGTTATTGTTAACGGAAACCAAACGGCCCTGCTTTTCATCTACTACATTATTACAAAAATGAAAGAGGCGGAAAAACTAAAAGGCAACGAGTTTATTGTTAAAACAATTGTTACTACTGAACTGATTGCTGAAATAGCCCGCCGTAATAACATTGAATATTTCGATGTTTATACCGGATTTAAATTTATTGCCGAAGTTATTCGCGAAAACGAAGGGGTGAAAAAATACATTGGCGGCGGCGAAGAGAGCTTCGGGTTTATGCCGGCCGATTTTGTTCGCGATAAAGATGCTGTTTCGTCGGTGGCATTAATGGCCGAAATAACAGCGTGGGCAATCGATCAGGGAAAAACACTCTACGAATTATTGCAGGATATTTATCTTGAATACGGTTACTCGAAAGAGAAAATGAAATATGTAATTCGTAAAGGAAAGACCGGCGCCGAAGAGATTCAGAAAATTATGACAAACCTCCGCAACAATCCACCCGAAAAACTTGGCGGTTCGCCAATGGAGTGGATAAAAGATTATTCTACGCTGGTGGCGAAAAACCTGTTAACCGGAGAAAAAAAACCAATCGAGCAGAAAATTACTTCGAACGTTTTACAATTTTTTACTCAGGACGGAACAAAAATTTCGGTTCGCCCATCGGGAACAGAACCAAAAATTAAGTTTTATTTCGAAGTGGCTGGCGAGTTAAAATCACGCGAAGGATTCGATGTTGCAGAGCAAAAGGCACTCGCTAAAATCGATTCGATAATGGAAGAGTTGGGGTTGTAATTTTAAATTAAAAGAAAA
>WGCT01000562.1 GCA_015493625.1 Draconibacterium sp.
CAATTTGACTTTATAATGCCGTTTAATTGAATTTAATTATTTTGTGCAAGGTTGAGTTAAAATATTTTAACGATAAGATTGTGCAAAAGAATAGATTCGATACAGCACTATAAGGTTAATTTGGTATTAAATATATTAAATCGTATTACTTTTCGTTATTAAGGAGTTGTTTGAAGCCCAATTTTTGGGCAATTCTTTTTTTGCAGGTTATGAAATATATTTTGTCAATTCTGTTTGTTCTGTTTATTTTTTCAACTGCTTTTGGGCAGGCAAAAAAACGTGGAAAAGTAAAACGCAAATACCGCAATGTTGAAACGGTTGCGAGAAAATTACAGCCCGTTTATTTAAGCGGCACAATTTACGATGCCGATAAAAACCCAATTGCCGGTGCCCGTGTTACCATCGACGGAACAAAAAAAACAGTTCACACCAATGTTTTTGGCGAATTTTTTATTAAAAACCTGCAAACCGGAAAAGCCCGGATACGGGTTGTTTTTGCCGGATATAAAATAAAAACCACCGATATTATTCTTCGTGCCGGCGAGAATTATAAAAAAATTATGCTTGCCGAAGAGCGCTTTCATTTTGAAGCTGAAATGGTAAGCACACAGAAACGCGAACAACAAATTATAGATGTTGCGCTGGCAGTAACCTCGGTTACCGCAAAAACAATGGAGCAGTCGAACATTACCGGGTTGAATCAACTTGGCGAGTTTGTCCCCGGTCTGTTGGTAAGCGGGTACACTAATCAAACCGAATTTACCATTCGGGGATTAACGAATAATAATCTGTGGTTAAGTTCGCAGCCACGAGTTGCCGTTTTTTTGAACAGTGTGCCGGTAAACCGTGAGGGTGCTGCATCGGTAGAGCTTTTCGATTTGGAACGTGTTGAAGTTTTAAAAGGGCCGCAAAACACACTTTTTGGAAGGAGTGCGCAAGCCGGAGTCGTCCGGTTTATCAGCAAAAATCCCGATAATTATTTCGGAGGTTATATTGCTGCCGGAGGGGGAAACTTTGCACAAAAAGAGGTGAGGGCAGCAGTTAATATTCCCATAATCGAAGATATGCTTTTTGTACGTGCAGCCGGTATTTACAATGCCCGCGATGGTTTTGTTACAAACACTTTTGGCGGCACATTAAACGGGAAAGAGAATCTTGGCGGTCGTTTTTCGATACGGTTTTTACCTGCCTGGAACCATCAAATCGACTTGGTTTTTAACTACCAAAAAAATGATGCACCGGGAGTTGCTTTTATGAGTAAAACCTATCCGAATACCAACGGCGAAACCGGTATATTTAGTGGTACAGCATCGTTAAATGAAGGGAAAAACCTAACTTCAGCAACCGATTTTTACGATGCCACGCTTAACTACAAATACTATTTTTCTGAACACGTTTACCTCGCATCAATCAGTTCGTACAGCAGCGGAAACTCTTCGGCACTATTTGATGGTGACGGTACGGCAGCGCAGACAATCAATCTTCAAAAAAGTGGAAAAGCAGAACAGTTCTTTCAGGAAATTCGTCTTAATTTTTCGAGAAACAGCCGGTTGAATGGTTCGATGGGAGCAACATATTTACACGAAAAAGCCGACCAAAAATTAGGGTTTGCAACAAACGAACAACACACGGCCAACCTTTTTCTCGATCCTGCCAATTTAGTAGCTTCCAACGGGCAACCGGTTGCAATTGAAACCCTGCCCGATATTCCGGAAATGGGGCCGGCTGCGGGAATGTCGCTTCCGGAAAACCACGAAGAGGAAAAGTTAAACCGGGGAACCAACCAATCGGTAGAAGCTTTTCTCGATTTTACCTACCAATTTTTGCGTAAGGTTTCTGTTTCGGGCGGAGTGCGAGGAATGTTCGACACATATAAATACAGCAATCGTGCTCTATTTGCCGGTGGCTCTATTTCTACTTTGGGAATGATTACCGGAAATGTTCCCAACCTTATTTTCCCGCTGCAGGAAACCACGCAAGTAAATAAAAATACAATTTCGGTTACCGGGCATGCAGGGTTGCAGGTTAAAATTAACGACGAGACAACTATTTTTGCGAACTACGCACATGGCCGTCGCCCCAATGTTTTACAGTTTAATGGTTCGGGCGATGAGGAGAATGTTGATGCAGAAATTTTAAATAACTACGAAGCGGGCTTTAAAACGTCATTCCTGTCGCGGATTTTTGTTGATGCAACCGGTTTTTATCAGCAATATAAAAACTTCCAAACCGGAGAGTGGGTGCTCGATTCTGCTTCGCCAAGATACATTTACCAGACAATAAACGGGGGTAAAGCAACGCTTTGGGGTACCGAAGTAAATGCACAAGTTGCGGTGATAAAACAGTTGACTGTTTTTGGAAATTATGCGTGGTTGCACTCCGCATTCGACTCGACAAATGTTGACGGGGAGAAGCAAAAATATGCCGGAAACCGGTTGTGTTTATCGCCCGAGCACAGTTTTACTTTCGGATTAAATGCACGAGTAAATATTACACCCACCATTCAACTGTTTGTTACGCCATCGTATTCGTATAAAACCGATTTTTATTTCGATAATGCCAACAGCGAAAACCTTAAACAAAATGCATACGGTTTATTAACTGTTAACGGAGGATTAGAATTAACCGAACCCAATGTAATTTTTTCGATTTACGGAACAAATCTGCTCGACGAGCAATTTGTTACCAGCGCCGGACACTCGGGAAGTATGTTTGGAATACCCACATTTGTACCGGGTGAACCTAGAATGTTTGGAGCTAAATTAATGTGGAAGTTTTAATCGGGTGTGGCGGATTTCCGACCCGCCAAAACTAATTGCGGTTCGGAAACAGCAACACCCAAAAGAAAAGTCTAAAAGAAGTATTCCATCCTTATATATTGATAATAGAGGGATAGATTTGGGGGAACTGGCACTCCCCGCGTAAAAAAGTTATGGCTTCACTTTGAGTGAACCCCTGACTTTTTTGCATCAAGTTTCTTCAATTTTATTCAGTTTTAACCAAGGTAAAAAGTGCATTGTTTTTGAAGAATCACTCCTTGAAATTCATATTTTTAACCCTGCCATAATAAAATATTTATCTATTTTAGCAGGGGTAAAATAAAATATTGTTTAATAATAGCAAAGTTATTACGACGGTTTTTGTTTTAAGACTGAGCCTGAATTTTTATCACAAAGTGATTTCAGCAAGATTCTTTTATAATAAATCCCTAAATTTTCTGAGCCGGCTGGAAAACCAGCTCTCCAAGAAGAACCGAAACAATACAAAATTTTAAGCTATTTTCGTATTCCAATTTCAGATACCGGAATTCGTTCGAAATTTTTATCAAAAAGATTATTGTCAAAATCGATACTTATACTATTGCCTGTTATCTGATAGAAACTGCAATCTTTCGAAACTTTATTATTTTTAAAACAGACAACAGAGTTGTTTAGATTGTTTAGTAATTCTCTCCATTTCCCGTCGCAGAAAATATTCCTGTTAATACAATTATTTTTAGGCATTGCCGGTTCGTCTGTTAAAACAGTCAGTAATTCGGGATATTTTTCGCTATAAGGTGGATTTTTATAATTAACCGCTTCTAACCTTTCGGGAAGCGTATTATCCTTCTTTTTATCAGGAGTATTTTTAAAATAGTATTTTGCCCAGCCAATTCCTCTGGCATCAACGTGAATAGCAGGATGACCATCAATAAAGATGTTATTTTTAACGGTGTTGTCGCGCCCGCCTCCAATCATTACATTTCTCCCGGCTTTGTAAAATATATTTCCGTAAACCGTTATTCCTGAGCAGAAATCGTCGAGATAAACGCCCATCACTTCGGGATAGCTACCTGTAGTTTTAATTGCAGAAAGCTGATGAATATAATTAAACCGTATTATCGTTCCGCGCTGACTCCAGTCTCTGCCGTTGTACAAAGCCCCTGCATCGGTAGTTTCGGTGCACACGCGGTAAATATTATTGTACTCTATAATATGCTCGTTGCCCCAGAAAAAAAGAGCTGTGTGCGGCAAATCGAAAATCTCGTTATGTCGGGCAATATTTCCAACGCCATACATAAAAATTGCAGCCCGGTAAGTTCTTACCCACTGCGAAACTTTATATATTTTCGAATCTTCAACAAAATTGCCCCCCGGCTCAAGAGTCTTCCTGTCGCCACCACCCAATATTACACCAACTTCGCCAATGTTATAAATCTCGCAACCCGATATCCCATTATTATTGCCCGCATCTCCGTTAAATAACGTATTGCCATAAATATCAGAACTCGGATTTGACGAATTACCAAAATTTACTCCAACAGTTCCCAGATTACATATAGTGCAATTTTTTATCAGATTGTTCCTGCCACCAATAATTTGCACTCCGGTTCCACACGAATATTCAAACGTAATATTTTTGATTATAACACCTTTTTTGTTTTCCAGCTTAATAAGTGGCTCACGAAGAAGCGAAACATACATTTCACTATCTTCAATTTTTGCAGGTGGATAAAAATACAACACACCACTATTTCGGTCAAGAAACCACTCTCCCGGAGAATCCAACTCCTCAAGAATATTAAAAAAATAGTACCGTCTGCCTTTTGTAAATGGATATCCACTGTATGACGGATTTACAATTATATTCTTATTTTGTTTATCGATATTTTTTATCCTGACATAATTGTCCGCCCAATCATATTTCCAATAGCCATGCATCCAAATATTGTTGCTTTCTTTCCAGTTATTTGGTTTGTTACCTGAGTAACTAAATCCTATTCCTTCTAATTCTTCTGGAACATCGAATATTAATTTCCATGAATTATTAGGCCAGCGAGCAATATTCATTGGGTTCCCATTAAAAAACAACATCAAACCCGACGGTTGAATCGCACGACCAAAACCACGCGCCTTTAATTTGCCGTAATCAGTAATTCCAAGTTTCTTTAAATCAATCTGAACAATTTTTTTGCGTACTCCTTTCGCAAAACGATTATACACCTCTGATTTTTTATCTATCGCAGCAAATCCTGAGATTTTCTTGCCTCCCGTTAAAACAATTTTTTCGCCCGGATAT
>WGCT01000563.1 GCA_015493625.1 Draconibacterium sp.
CCGTTTGAGAAACTCCGGATATTGACGTAACGAAAAAAACAAGAATTAAGAGACTAATTGTTTTCATTTTATAAAAGGTTTTAAAAATGAGTAAATTACTGAAAGAACTTAAATTATAACAAAAAACACGGGTTGTTGGTTGAATTGACAGTAAGATTTTTATTTATAACAATACAGTTGAGCCATTTAAACGTTACTACAAAACATTAATAACCGAGAAAAATACTATTCTGTATTTACTCGGGGTAGCCGGTAATTTTCCGAATTTCGTGGTAAAACGGTTCTAGCTTTTTGTACATTTTTTTATATACGTTTTTGTAGAGTTGTTTATAAATCTCAACGTTATTTTTATTGGGTTTAAACTCTTTTCCGTAATGTACCATATTTTTTATTGCCTCGCGAAACGTAGTGTATTCGCCCACTCCTTTTGCAGTTATTATTGCTGCCCCCAATGCCGAAGTTTCTACTGTACTGCTTCGTACTAACGTTAAATTAAAAACGTCGGCAGCAATTTGGCAAATTTCATCGCTTTGTGACGCGCCGCCCGAAACAGCAATTTTACCTATTTTTACTTTCGAAACTCTTTCTATTTTCTCTTTCCCTTCGAGCAGGGCAAATGCAAGTCCCTCGATAATAGCACGGTAAATGTGTTGTTTTTTATGTACATCGCCAAATCCAATAATTGCACCTTTTGCAGCAGGTTCCGAAAGTCCGGGACTCCAAAACGGTTGTACAACCAGTCCCATCGAACCGGGTAGTGATTGCTTTAACAATTCGTCCAACACCTCTTCAACCGGAATATTTCTTCTGGCAGCCTCGGCAGCTTCGTTATGAGCAAACTCTTTAATAAACCACGAAATCATCCAAAATCCACGATAAATCTCAACTTCAGGATTAAACATTCCGGGAAGAACTGCCGGATACGAAGGCATAAAACGAATGGGTTCCAGATAAACATGACTTGTTGTTTGAATGGTGGCTGCAGTACCAAAACTCAGGCTTGCCATATCGGCCGAAAGAACACCAACGCCAACAGTGCTGCAACCCCGGTCGGAGCCGCAGGCAATTACCGGCAATCCGGCGGGCAAACCAGTGGCACCGGCGGCAACATCGGTTATTTTTCCAATAATTTCGCCCGGACGAATTAATTCGGGCAGCTTACTTTTTTCTATCGGATAAATTTTTGAACTAAATGCTACCAACTCTTTTGCGTTGCCCCACTTTTGCTTTTTATAGTCGAACGGAATGTGCCCAATTTGCGATGCAACCGACTCGCTAAACTTGCCGGTTAAACGATAATTTAAAAACCCCGACACCTGCAAATACTTATCTGTTTGTGTCCAAATTTCCGGTTCATTTTGCTTTATCCAGTTGCATTTGCCATCGCGCTGAGCTTTATCTAACGAGTCGCCAATACCAATAGCTTTTATCACAATTTTCATTCCTAAACCGGGGTTATAAACCGGTGCGGCTTTACGTTGGTCGAGCCACATAATTGCTTTGCGCAGAGGGTTTCCATTTCTATCAACATTTACCATCGAGTCGCGAATAGTAGTAACTCCTATTCCGGCAATAGCATTAAAATAGCCGGGATGCAACTTTTTTAGTTTTTCGCAAACCGTTGTTAATGTTGCCCAATAAATCTCAGGGTCTTGCTCGGCCCAACCCGGTTTTTCGCTAACATAAGGTTCGAAACGGATTTTCTCGATTGCCAGAACTTCGCCGGTTAAAGAGAACAGTACGCCTCTTAAACTTTGGGTTCCACAGTCGACAGAGAGAATTGTTTTTTGCATAAATAGTTGCGAAAGAGTACGCTAAAGTGAGTTTCGTTTTACAAATTCAAACGGGCTTTTTATCCTTCTGAAATTTTTATCAAGAATCATTTGTGCTGCCATACGTCCAATCTCATCGTGGTTCGTCGAAATGGTGGTTATTCCATTCTCGAGAAGCTCTTTAACCGGATTGTCGTTGTAGGCAACCACGCCCACATTTTGTCCCAGTTTCCAACCTTTCCTTTTGCATATTTTAATAAAACGGTACAAATCGTTATCTGAAATCAAAACAAACGCTTCGTTCTGTTTTACATCCGATTCACTCAACTGGTCGATAACCGAAAAGTTCAAACTATTAATCTGACAAAAAATCTGAAATCCACGTATAATATTTTTCGAATAGTACTCGTTTGTCGGAAAAACAAGGTTAATTCTACGGTACGCTTTAATTAAATCAATTCCTTTTCCCAGTGCGCTCTGAATGTCTTTTTCGTACTCCTGATAAACCACCGGATAATCTTTTAATGCCTCAACATTTCGGTCAACCATTAAAACTTTCTCTTTCGGAATTTTTCTGATGGCACTGTAAACTCCGGCGTTCTCGTTGTTAAAATGGGGTAAAATAACAAAATAGTCGTAATTGGTAATTTGGTTGTTTATAATCTCTTCGAACTGCTCGATGCTGTGATTATAAATAAACACATCGACGTGCGCTTTTGTTCCCAGCTTTTCGGCAAACGAATAGTATATAT
>WGCT01000564.1 GCA_015493625.1 Draconibacterium sp.
GTAACATTGGGATGTCAGATGAATTTATCGGACAGCGAACGGGTAATTTCGGTACTCGAGGAGGTAGGTTACAGCTGGACCGACGATGAAAACGAGGCCGGATTAATTGGAATAATTGCCTGTTCGGTACGACAAAAAGCAATTGATAAAGTCTATTCGCGCATTCATAAATGGAACAAATGGAAAAACAATAAAAACCTTATTACGTTTATTTCGGGCTGTATTTTACCCAGCGACCACGAAAAATTCTTAAAGCTTTTCGATATTACTTTTCAGATGAAAGATTTACCAAAACTTCCTGAAATGATAAGTCGCTACGGAGTAGTTACGCCCACTCATTTAAAGGTTGGTATCGACCCGCACAACGAAAATATTGAGCAATTTTGGAATGTAAAACCTGTCTACCAGTCGGATTTTGAGGCGTTTGTGCCCATTCAAAACGGATGCGATAAATTTTGTACATTTTGTGCTGTTCCTTATACGCGTGGCCGCGAAGTTTCGCGCCCGTCGGAAGATATTATTGCCGAGGTGGAGCAGCTGGTTGCACAAGGATATAAAACCATTACCCTGTTGGGGCAGAATGTAAATTCGTATGGGCTCGATAAAAAGGGTGAGGAGATAAATTTTGCACAATTGTTGCGCGAAATAGGCGAGTTTGGAAACCGGTCGGAGAAAGATTTCTGGGTCTATTTTACATCGCCACACCCGCGCGATATGAACGATGAGGTGCTTGAAGTAATATCGGAGTATAATGTTTTGGGAAAACAGATTCATATTCCAATGCAAAGTGGCGACGATGAAGTTTTGCACCGGATGAATCGAAAACATAACCTCGAAACGTACCGGAAAATAATACATTCTATTCGTCGCCTGCTTCCGGAGGCAACAATTTTTACCGATATTATTGTTGGATTTACGGGCGAAACGGTTGAGCAGTTCGAAAACTCGCGGCGTGCTATGGAGGAGTTTAAGTTTAATATGTCGTACACGGCTATTTATTCGCCGCGCCCCGGGGCAAAAAGCCACGAGTGGATCGATGATATTCCACAAGACGAGAAAAAACGGCGGTTACATGTTTTAACCGAAGAGCTACGAAAACATAATCTGCCCTTCAATAAAAAAATGGTTGGAAAAACTGTTCGCGTTTTGGTTCGCAATACCGACCGGAAAGAGGGGTTTCTATCGGCACATACCGAAGGAAAACTTATCGTTCGATTTGCTTCAACAGAAAAACGTTTAATTGGGCATTTTGCTAATGTGAAAATTATTTCGGCTTCCGATTTCTCTATGGAGGGCGAGTTGGTTGAGGAGATACTTTAAAACGTTACATTTTTCGTTTTAAAAACTTTGGGGCTTTAAAACGATACCCTGCAAACACCTGAAATGTGCTGTAGTAGTTCATCTGTTTTGTTTTGCTAGCCCCCTGTCTCTCGGTGGTTTGCGATGCTAATAACTGAACTCCCGTAAAGAATCGTTTTATATTTA
Source organism: Draconibacterium sp. (assembly GCA_015493625.1). GTDB lineage: Bacteria > Bacteroidota > Bacteroidia > Bacteroidales > Prolixibacteraceae > Draconibacterium. Next base: position 1,486 of record WGCT01000564.1, read on the forward strand.
TTCCAAAATTTATCTGTTCGTTTATTCTAAAAATTGGTTCGTGATAGTATTCTGTATACATCTTTTCGCTAACGAAAGTGTATAATTTAGTAATGCTGTAACCTGCTGCAGGCGAGATGCCTCCCGAAATGTACCAGTTTTTATGGAAGACAAACGTGTGCATATACCAAATGGCCAGCAGTCCTTCGAAATTTTTACTGTTTTGGTACGACTCTTCGCCTGATTCTGAATTGTTAATAGTGTAATAACTATAAATAAATGAAGGCATAAAACTGCCTGCACTTTTTTTCTGAATTTCGGTATGATTGCGAATTGCCTTTAACGAGAAATTTGAATTGGTAAGGTACGAAGTTGCGCCCCTGAAAACAGTGAACTTCAGGTCGGGGAATTGGATAAACGGGTCTTTCCCCTCTTCCCAATCGGGGGCTTCGTAATCGGCAGTGTTGCTTAAATAGAATCCTTTGGTTTTGTTGTATTGAAACTCTTGTACCCAATGATTCATGAAAAAGTTCAGATTAAAAGTAAATGAATGGGTTTGTCCCCTTAAATTGCTATCGCGATTGCCGGGAATAAATTTAGGAGCAAAAGCTATTGCTGCCGTAATAAAACGGTAATTCACAAAGAATCTGGTTTTTAAAGTGAAATTTGGCTTTAACAAAATAGTATTGTTGTTGGAGTTAATTTGAAAATCCTGATTTAAATTATAGAAACTGAACTTAAAATTAATTAGTGTGTCTTCTTTTTGAATATAGTCGCATCTCGCTGGTTTTGCAATTGGTTGTTCTTGCCCGAAGGTTGCAAACGAAACTAAAACCAACAGGACGAATAGTGCCGGTTTGGCAATAAATGCTAATAATTTTACAAAGCATCTGCAATATTTTATTTTGTTGCTGCTACTCATTCTTCTATAGTTGCTTGTTTTTATTGCCCGGTTTTTGCAACTGCATTATCTGGTTTAATATTTCTTGTGCAGCAAATTCAATATCTTTTAATGTCGTCTCTCTGCCTGTCGAAAGCCGAATGGTACCCATTGCAAAATCGATGGGAATATTCATTGCTTTTAATACTGTTGATATGCTAATGTTTTCGGTGTGGCAGGCAGCACCAGCCGAGGCCGCAACATCTTTTAACTTGCCAATAAGCCTATTCGCTTCTACTTTTTTAAACGAAATGCTTAATGTGTTGGGAAGACGGTTTTTACTGTTCCCGTTAATTTTTGTCGACGGAAAAGCTTCTGTTAGAAGTTTTTGAAGATAATCGCGAGTTTGGCTGTAATGAGCTATGTTTGCCTGTAAATTTACTTTTGCAATTTCGGCTGCCTGTCCCAACCCGGCAATTTCGAGAACATTTTCGGTGCCTGCCCGTAAGTTTTGTTCGTGGTTGGCACCGTGAATGAGTTTTTCGAGTGTTATCCCTTTTCGAATGTAAAGAGCACCAACACCTTTGGGAGCATACAATTTATGTCCGGCAATACTTAATAAATCAACGCTCATTTCGTTAACGTTTACTGCTACTTTCCCCAACGACTGTGCTGCATCGGTGTGCATAACAATGTTGTTCAATTTTGCAATTTCCGAAATTTTGTTAATGGGTTGAATGGTTCCAACTTCATTGTTGGCGTGCATAACCGAAATTAAAATTGTGTCGTGCCGAATGGCAGCTTTTAATTTATCAATTTTAATGGTTCCGTTTTTATCGACCGGAATAATAGAAATATCGAAGCCAATTTTTTCGAGGTATTTACAAACCTCTAAAACGGCAGGATGTTCTACTGCCGAAGTGATGATGTGTTTGCCGCGCATGTGGTTGGCAAGGGCAATTCCTTTTATTGCGTAATTGTTCGATTCGGTTCCTCCGCTTGTAAAAACAATTTCTGCTGCATTGCACCCAATTAATCCGGCCACCTGACTTCGTGCTTTTTCAACAGCCAGTTTTGCTTTTACCCCAAAACTGTGGGCGCTCGAAGGGTTGCCAAAATTGGTGTGTAAAAAGGGTAGCATAGCATCGGCAACCTCTTTTGCAATTGGTGTTGTAGCGTTGTAATCGAGATAAACGGGTTTCATTGTTCTACTTTTTTAATGAATTCCAAAATGGCCAAGGCATTTGTTTCCGGGTCATCTTTTTCAAGATTTATTTCAAATATTTTCTCCTGAGAGCGTTTCGAAATTCCATAATTGTAAGCTTTGTCGTAATAAATTAATGTAATGTCGGCAACCGTTTCGAGGTGGTTATTGGCAAGTGCTTTTAGTGCATCTTTTGTATTTTGCCCGCCCAGTCGTTCTCTTATTTTATTAACTTGTTGTGCCAATAATTCTGTATCGAAACTTCCGTATTCGTTTACAAGGCGTTTTATACGTTCTTTTTTCGGAACATTAATTTTAATAACTGTTGCCGTTCTCATTTGCTCAAAGAGAGGATTTGGAATGCCACACTTCCCCAATTGCCTGCTTTCGTCTTCAACCCAAATGGGTTTTGTTAGGTCGAACTTTTGCCACGCGGCCGCCATATTATTTTCGAACTGTTCGTTGGTGGGCTGTGGTTTTTGTCCGAGTGGCCCAAAAACAGAGCCTTTATGATGTGCAATTCCTTCAATGTCGAGAAACTGTTCGCCAAGTTTTTGCAACTCTTTTAAAATTGCTGTTTTCCCGCTCCCCGTTGAGCCGCCAAGGATAAAAAGTTTTGCTTCATTCGAAAATCTATTTCTAATAAAATGGCGGTATGCTTTGTACCCTCCCTCGAGTGTATATGTTTTAAGACCAATGGTTTCGAATAGCCAGGCCATGCTTGCCGAGCGCATTCCCCCACGCCAACAATGAACCATTACGGTTCTGTTAACGGCCAGTTTCCGCGCCTGTTTTACAACCTCCGCCATTCGCGGGCCAATGTAATCTAACCCCAGTAGAACAGCACTCTCTTTTCCTTTTTGTTTATAGGTTGTTCCCACCTGTTTACGTTCTTCGTTGTCGAATAAAGGAATATTAACTGCTCCCGGAATGTGTGCTTGCTCAAATTCGGCAGGCGAGCGCACATCGATAAGTGGAAATGTTTCGTTTAATTTTAAAAATTCTTCTATTGTTTTTTTTGTTGGCATATACTTCGTTTCAAATTGCAAAGGTATAAATTTATACAGCTCATTTCGGTTTCTGTTTTTCAAACACAAGAAAAATGAAATTAGAACGGGTAACCAATTGCCAGCGAGAAAATGAACTCGTGAAAAAAGCTAATGTCGTTAAAAATCCAAGCTTGTGAACCTGATAAATATGGTTTCCTTATTGGAATTGCTCCGTCGAGCCGAATAATAAAATAGTCTAAATCAACCCGTATTCCTGCGCCTGCACCAATTGCAATATCGCCTAAAAAGCTGTTAAATTTAAATTTGCCACCCGGACGGCTGGGGTCTTCGTTTATTAACCACACATTTCCGGCATCGGTAAAAAGTGCCCCGTTTATGCGGTACGAAATAGGGAACCGGTATTCGATATTGCTCATTAATTTTATCTCGCCCGACTGGTCGAGAAAGCTGCCGTTGTTATGCGGGTTGGTCGAGAAGTAGCTGCCCGGCCCAATTGAACGTGCGTAAAATGCGCGAATATCCTGGCTTCCTCCGGCAAAAAACTGTTTCGCATAAGGCAATACCGACGAATTCTGATAAGGAACCCCAACACCAACAATCAGGCGGGTTGCAATCTGGCTCTTTTCGTGAAAATAGATGTAGTATCGAAAGTCATTTTTTATTTTTGTGTATTGTGCAAACGGTATTCCCAGTAGTGTATTCGGAGCCGATGCACTGTTTTTGTTGCCCGTTAACGAATAGATGCTTTGCAAAATATTTCCCGATAAATCTAATTTCGCCTTGTAGTAAAAGTAGTTCAGTTTCCTCCGTTTCGATTTTGTTGAATAGGTGTAGCTGTATTGCGAACCAAAAATAAACTGCTCATTAAAACTTAAAGCAACCTGCGGATATTTTACTAAGAAATCGATAAATTCCTGCGATTGACGAGGTAAATGAAAGTAATCGATTGAAATGGGTTCAACTTTAAATTCTCGCTTTGGAGAGCTTTGCCAGTTGTATCCAAATTTTATTTGAGCCACATTCATTGTGTAATATTTTACCCGTTGAAGCGAGTGGAATCCAATACTCGTATAGGTTTTGGGTACATATCTTTTCGACTGGTTTTGTAAGTTGAAAGGCACGATGAACCGGGGGAATATCAATTTTAAATTTGTACCAAATACATACGAGTTTAGTCCTAGCTCATACTGTTTCCGTTTCGATCGTTTTTGCCATTCAAACCCACCGTCAACTTCCAGAGTCAGGTTTTCGGCTCCTCCAAAAAGATTTAAATGGCTAATTGAGGCTGTTGCTGACGGACCAAGAAAATCGTTCGATTTTGTCGAAAAATTAACCTCCAGATTTGTTTGAACCGGTTGGAGCGGTTTTAACCTGATGTTGGCTGCCAAACTCCTCGAAATATTTAAACTGTCGAGCGGACTGTAACTGATATTTATTGTGCTGAATGCACCCAACCCCTGCAAATATTTTATGGTATTCTCGTGGTCGGTTAGAGTGTACTCTTTTCCCGGGGTTATTGAAATACAGTCGGATATTATTTTAGCTTTGAATGTTCCGCTTTCGTCGTAATAAAACAAATTGTTTATAAAAATTGGCTCTTTCAAATGCGGTTGTTTCTTGCGGCTTTCAATAACAATATTTACCTGGTCGACTTTATACGGAGAGAACGATTTTGGGGGTATGTTATCTTTTATCAGCAGTTTTAAATCTACTTGTTTATTTCCCACGGTACTGTCGGCAAAAAACTGTAAATATTCGGGTTTAAAATAGTAATAGCCTCGGTTCTTTATATCTGTTGTTAAACGTTCGCGCTCTTCTTTTAGGTTTTTTAACCAATAATCGTCGCCCGGCTTAAGTTTTTTGTTTTCGAATGATTTTATAAGAATTGTATCGACAAAATTCTTTCCGCTCGGGATAAATGTAATGTTACGGTAAGTATATGCCGGTTTAAAAGTAATCAAGTATTTTGTTCGTGCTTTTTTATCTCCTTTGCCGTAATACTTTGTGTCGTAGTTTACGTAGCTGTCGAAATGCCCCATCTCATCTAATTTTTGGTTCATAACTTTGGTGCGCAACTCAGGATTTATCTCTTTTAACAAAACCGGTGGTTGTGCCATTACTTTATAAATATAGTGGCGGGGCCCAAATTTTCCCGATGGTTTCATGTAGTTGTAAACCAGTAGTTTTGTGCGAGGCAGGCCAACAAAAGCACGGTTTGTTTTTACTCTTCCTATCGAATAGAGTTCGTATGCTTTTAACGGTTTGTTTTTTATTTTTCCAAACCCTTTTTGGCGGAACCATGTGTAGGTATATAGTTTTTCGTCGTTGGTTAAAAATTTGGTGTTCGAGCACGACTGAAGTAACAAAATTGCAACAAGGAGCAGTGCAAGCGAATGCCGATACTCTTTTTTTGCAAAAAACAGATTTATTGTTAATTGCAAATAGTCCTTAATTATGTTATTCCGTTTTCTCAAAGTATTTACTTGTTTTTCAACTCTTTCTGTTTCGGTTCTTTTCGTTTAAAAATATCTTTAATCGAATCGTATTTTTTACGTATTCGTATGCCGCCGCCTGTTTCAATTAATTCGCCTTCAAGCAGCCCCTCGTATTTGTTTTTCATAAAAAATACGCCTCTGTATGCACCGTCTTTGGTGAGTTTTACCTCCAGTTCCAATTCGTTTTGAACAAATTGCGAATTGCTTTGAAGGGTTTCTTGTGAAGACCACGCACCAATATTCCCTTTGTAATTTATCTTTGCGCGGTCACCAAACATACTTTTCCCAACATTGAAATACAAGTCGCGGTGAAAGACATACTGGCTTGATGAGTTTACATCGAAATACGATTGAACATCAAATTTTAAATCGACAAAATGAATATTATCCGAGATAATCTGGTTGAGTTGATTGGCATAAAATTTATCAATCTGCGCATCCAACATATCGGTTGACCCAATAAGCGAATTCCCTTTTGTGTTGAGCAAAAACGATCCTCTTATCATTAGGTTTAAAGCATTTATATTGCGCTCCTTGTCCGATAGTTGTGCCAGTCGCGACGAAACAATTGCGTCGGTAGTTACTGTCGAAATATCAAATTTCATTTTTAAATCATTCAAATCGCCAACAAGTTGCAACAGAATCTTAAAGGTTAAAACTTTGTTGTAGTCGGGTATTAGCCCGTCGGTTGAGGCTCGTATTTCGGTCGATGCAATTAGATTTAAATAGGGAACGGTAATTTTATCCGACATTTTAATGTAACTGTTGGGTTCGAGAACGAAATCTTTAACTTTTACCATAGGAATTGAATAGTGAAGATTTCCTTTATCAATGTCAATTCTTCCCGAAATAGCGTTGTCTTCTTCGGTCGAGAAGTAATCGAGTGTGCCTTTTATTTTAGCTTCAAGAAAATCTTCTCCATCTTTTTCGAAATAGAATTTTATTTTTGTTCCGTTTCCAATTTCTACTGTCGAATGTATCTTTTCGAAAAGGTTGTTGTGATAAAATGTTGCACTGTCTATTAAATCCCGAACAGGTACCGAGTCGTTTTTAAACTTGGTAAATTTAACAATTCCTTTGCTGTTGTTTAAAACCAATTGTTCCGGAATTGTATAAGTAATATTGGTTTTTCCATCAATATTTAAATTAGAGTTGAGTAGAAGTTTATTGTTTTTACTGGTTAACGAAAGGTTGGCCTGTGCTTTTAATAGTCCGTAAAGCAGCTCATTATCCTCTTCTTTCGAATTCATTAAAACCATGTCTTGTGTAGTAATTTGCAGGTTTGGTTGTATGTTCATTGCCGAATCGAAAGCAACTGTTCCATCAATTTCGGCACCGTAATTTTCATCGTTTTTAATTTTAAACTTATTGAATTGGATTTTATTTTCGACAACAGAAACCTGTTCATTTTCCATTTTAAATCGCCGGTTAAGTGCCTTTATTCCTACTGTTGTTTTTTTGAAATTTAGATTTCCGTTTACATTTGGGTGGCTTTCATCGCCCGTAATTTTCAGTTTTCCGTTTAGTACACCTCCCAAATCATAAGTGAGATCGTTTAAAAGGTATTTTAGTTGGTTAAGATTAATTTGGTTAATATTCATGCTTAAATCGAATGCATCTCCTTCTGAATGAGTGAAATAATTCCCGTTTGCGCTAATGTCAATATAGTTGCTCTTAACCGAACTATTTATTGCAAAACCATTACTTGTATACTTAAACTCCGGTATTTCCAGATTTCCCATATTTATATCGAAAACCTGTAAATTAGTAATCGATAAATCTCCGTCGATTTGTGGGCTGGTTTGTTGTTGTGCTATATTTATATTGGCATTAATAATTCCCGTAAGCAACGAATCGATATTTAATAAATTATCGATGCTTCCAAAGCTAAAATCTTTAATTTTTATTGAAGTGTTCTCTCCGCTTTTATCAGAATGAACAATAATTTTTTGTTTGTCGCTTGTTAAATTCACATTGTCGAATTGTACTGTTTCGGGCGATATTGTAATCTGATTTTTTGTGGCTATATTCCATAAGTTGTAGTTAAAAATAATAGAATCGGGCTTGATGTTAACAATCGTTTTGTTGTCTGCTTTGTGCAATTTTGTATGTATATTAAAATATTTTATCGAATTTAAATCGGTAAAACTCAATTCCGATTCAAGCGCCGAATTCTCAAATCTCCCTTTAAAAACAAGTTCTCCGTTTATATACGTGTTGTGTATTTTGTTGAGTGCCAATTTGAAATTTAGTTTTTCGGGGTTTATTTTTATGCTCGCCGTAGTATTGTCGATGTGGCTGTTAAAACTATTAACGTCTGCGATGTCAAGTGTCAGAAATCCATTTTTTAAAGTTCTAGAATAGTTTCCGTTAATATCTATTTTACTGAATGGTGGGAGGTTCTTTGTCATCATTTTTGTGAAAACATCCTGATAGTCAATAACCGAATTTACTTTAAATGAGGGGAGAAGCAGCGGAATAGCTTCGTTTTTAGTCGAATCGGTTAAGTAGTGGTTGCGTAAATTATCGTAAATTACCGGTATTTGTGTAATATCTTCATCCATTGCAAACGAAATGTTGTTATACTGACTTGTCATCTCTATCGACGATTTTCCGGTGCCGTTTTTTATTATGAATTTAGAATCGGGAATATTAAATGTGCTGTCGGTTAACGTAAAACGAACCCCGGTAAGGTTTGTTGAAACAGAAAAATTGTGTGTGCTGTTAAAATCTATGGTTGTGTTTGCTTCTCCTTCTACCGATTTCGCATCGGGAACAAGTGCCAACGATTCAATGTCGAAATGCTTGGCCTTTAAATTTAGAGCAAGTTTCTTTTGTTGGTCAGAAATATTTCCCGTAGCCAATAGATTGAACAGTAGCTTTTTATCGTTCGAATTTAATGCTATGTTTAATTTTCCCGAATCCAGTTTACTCGAAAATGAAATTGCTTTAAACGGTGTGTCTTTATAATTTAAACTATCTATTGAAAAGTCAAGCAGTGCCGTACCTTTCTGTAAATTAGTGCCATTAAGTTTTCCGTTTAGTTTGAACGAGATACTGTTTAATCCCACACGAGAAATTGTATTTAAATGATGGGCCGATGCGCTTAAATCTATGGTATAATAGTCTTTGTTGGTATTTGCTGCAATATTATTTATGGTAACATTTCCAATATTCGATTCTATTTTCCCTTTGAACGAATAATTGTTGTTCGTTTCATGCAAACGTCCGTTAACTAGTAAAAAATTGGGAAAAGATATGGTTGAATCGGTTGGCAAATTAGCCGTAATTTTCTCGAAATTGTTTTTCGAAATCAGAAGTTTCTCAAGGTTCAATTGCAATTTCGATTGGATAGAATCTTGCGTGTTTACAACTCTTCCGTTTGCAATAAAAAGGATAGAGTCGAGCAGTTGAGCTCTTATGCTTTCAATGTTAATTAAACTTGGTGTACCGTTAATTTTTGTGCTTAATTTAAATTTGCTGTTTTTTGCTTTCCCCGATAAATATTCAATATTATTCAGGTTGTAAAAGGTGTTAAAATCGTTAAGATTATTGCTTTTAACATCAATGACTGCATCAAACCATTCTCTTCCTTTATCGAAAAAAAGAGGGTGGAGCGTTGTTTTAAGCTTAAAATTATATTTTCCGTTTTCCGTCTCAATATTTAGTTTGTTTACTGTAAAAACCGAATCTCTCTGGCCAATATCGGTTTCTAAACGGATAACGTTCAATCCCGACTTCTCTTTAAAGCTCAAGTTATCGGTTCTAATTTTAAGTGTGTGTGTATTCATAAAAAAATTAGAAATGACACCTGAGATATCGGACATCTGGAGGTGATAAAAATTAAACAGGTCGGTTGTATCAGGTTGGTCGGTAAAATCGATACTGAATTTTAGGTTGTCTGCATCGGCTTTATTAAAGTCGACGCCCCAGAGTTGGAGTGGTTCGGCAACCTGTTCGGGAATAAATGTAAAGGCAACATTTCCATTGGTCGTGCCTTTATCGAAAAAAACGTGCCGGTGCCAAACATCAACCAAAATGTCGTTTGCTTTTACTTTCTCACCGTCGATAAACAGTAGCATTCCACCAACCGAATCGGAATAGTTAATTTTAACTTCATTTAAATCTACGTTTTCAATAAGAATATTAGCCATTTTAAACGCACCTGTATCAATTAGTGCCATTTCGGGGGAGGTAAGCGATTTGTATCCGATTGTCAATTTCGAGGCGTTGAGGTTTTTTATCGAAATAATAGAATCTGAATTTATATAACCCAAATCGATGTCCATTTTCCCAATGTCGAGAATTAGTTCAAATCCGGTGCTGTCATCGTTTCTGTATTTGTAGTAACAATTTTTAATCGACAACCGATTAATTGCAATGTCCCACGGCGAGGACTTGGAACTGTTCTCTGCTTCCGGTAAATTGTTTGTGTCCGGTTCTGCATTGGCAAATAGTTTGTCGAAATCGCCGTAACTGTTAACTAATCCTATTTTCTGAATGTCTATTTTGTGTTTAAAAAGAGGAAAAAGATTTATGTTCACCGAAAAATCATTCAAATAAAAAAGGGTGTCGGCAGCATTTATTTTTGTAATTAAAATATTTTTTATTGCCAACTCTTTGGGGAGTTTTAAATAAAAATTGCCTATGGAAACAGTTGCATTTAACCGGGAAGAAAGGGATGTTGCTATTTTTTGCTTTATTTTGTTCTGGATGGCAGGTATTTGAATGGTAAGCTTAAAAACAAGTACTAGCAAGAAAATTGTAACGAAAAATATTCCGCCAAGTTTTACTGCTTTTTTAAAAATTGTTTTATAGTTTATTTGCACAAAAAATCGCTTTATTATTTAGGTTTCAGATTGTATATACAGTTAACAGCCGTTTTTGTTTAATCCTATATTAATTTTCGTTGTTTAACTTATTGCTGCTAATTTAGACATATTTACAAAATAACCTTTTTTTTTAGCGACGAAATCCAGATACAGGAAGTTCCCAGATGTAGGAAGTTAATATTTGAGTAAATGTGGTTACACTTGCCGAACAGGATAAAACCTGGCTTTGCGCAAGCTTTTGGTCATCCATTTTTATTGCGCTGAAAAAATTTGTGATTTTAGGGTGTGAAATTTCTGTTGTTAATAAAAAAATGGTGATTAAAAACCATATTTAATTATCTTTGGTCGAACTTCAGTGGTTAAGTTAGAATATGGAAAATTTTATTGTTTCAGCACGAAAATACAGGCCCGATACATTTGAATCGGTAATTGCACAAAAGGCAATAACTAACACGTTAAAGAATGCAATAAAGAGCAATCAACTTGCTCATGCATATTTGTTTTGTGGGCCGCGTGGCGTTGGAAAAACAACCTGTGCACGTATTTTTGCAAAAACCATAAATTGCAGTAATTTAACTTCCGAAACAGAAGCTTGTAACGAGTGCGAATCGTGTGTTTCGTTTAACAGCAGCCGCTCATTTAATATTCACGAATTGGATGCTGCTTCGAATAATTCAGTCGACGATATTCGGAATCTGACCGATCAAGTTCGTATTCCTCCGCAAATGGGGAGATATAGTGTGTATATTATCGACGAGGTTCATATGCTGTCGGCGCAAGCTTTTAATGCATTTCTAAAAACACTTGAAGAGCCGCCAAATCATGCAATATTTATTTTGGCAACCACCGAAAAACATAAAATAATACCAACCATTTTATCGCGGTGTCAGATTTTTGATTTTAACCGGATTGGAGTTTCCGACATCACTTCGCATCTCGAATATGTTGCTAAAAGCGAAGGTGTTGAGGTTGAAAGTGAGGGGCTGAATGTGATTGCGCAAAAGGCCGACGGTGCAATGCGCGATGCACTCTCTATTTTCGATCAGATTGTAAGTTTCTCGGGAAAAAAAGTTACTTACAAAGATGTAATTACCAACCTGAATGTGTTGGATTACGATTACTATTTCAAACTGGTCGACCAATTCTTAAAAAACGATGTTACTCAAGTATTGTTAACATTCGACGATATTTTAAGTCACGGTTTCGATGGTCACCATTTTATTAATGGCCTGAGTAACCATTTTCGCGATTTGCTGGTTTGTAAAGACCCTGCAACAGTACAACTTTTAGAGGTTGGCGGCGAAATAAAAGAACGGTATAAACAGCAGGCCGGGTTGGCCGGCAGTGGCTTTTTGCTCGATGCATTGCAAATTAGTAACGAGTGCGATTACCAATATAAATTAAGTCAGAACAAACGGCTGCTGGTTGAATTGGCAATAATTAGGATAGCACAGCTGACCTTAAAAAAAAAATAGTTGACACATCGGAGAACGATGTTTTGGAACCTATTTTTTCAGGAAAAGATTTACCCGAAGAGAGCACTACAAAAGAGAAAGTTGTTACTCAAACACCGCAGGCACCTGTTCGTAATGAACCTGAGCACCAGAAGCGCATTGTAAAACGAACGCCAAAAGCAATTCATACCCCATCGATAAAAGCGGCATTGAAAGGCGAATTTAAAGACGAAAAAGAGACTGTTTCTGCAATCGACCAGTTTAAGCAGCATACAAAAGCCGACGAAACCGAAGAGTTTACTGCTGCCGATTTAACTGTAAAGTGGAAAGAATATTTGGTGCGGCTCGATGATCGTCCTAATTTACAGGCAACACTATCGAATGTCCCTGAACTAAAAGAGAATGCACAATTGTATTTGGAACTCGATAATTCCATTCAAAACGAATTAGTAAATTCGATTAAACCGCAGTTGGTTTCGTTTCTGCGCCGCGAGCTGAAAAACTCGAAAATAGAACTGGTAACAAAAGTTGCCGAGAAAGTGAAAAATAAAATTATTTATACCGACACCGATAAATTTGAAGCGATGGCTAAGAAAAATCCCAGTCTTATAAAACTAAAACAGAAGTTTAATCTTGATTTTGGCGAAGTTTAAATTTTAACCTGAACTATTTTTAACCTGTTCTATTCCAACTCCTTTTCGAAAAAACTAAAATTTACTTTCCCGTAGTTTCTAATCTCCTTAAAACAGTTGTGTTTCGAAAAATTAAACTCTTTTGGATGTTCTAAAATAAAAAGTCCGTTTGGAGCAAGAATACCGGCATTAAGAATTGTGTCGGGGACATTCTCAAAGTTGCGAAGATTAAATGGAGGATCGGCAAAAATAAAATTGAAATGAATTGGGCAGGTTTTTAAAAACCTGAAAACATCGGATTTAAATACTGTGGCGTTTTCAATTTTTAATGTATCAATTACTTCTGTAATAAACCGGTAATGGTTAACGTCTGCCTCAACAAGGGTTGCCTCTTTACAGCCGCGGCTTAAAAACTCGTACCCCATACTTCCGGTTCCCGAAAAGAGGTCGAGTACCGTTTTATCTTCAAAATTATAACGGTTCTCGAGAATATTAAATAGCCCCTCCTTCGCAATATCGGTTGTAGGTCGTGCCTTAAACTTTTTATTCGGTCTAAAAATTCGTCCGCTGTATTTTCCTCCAACAATTCTCATTTAGCTAACCTTTTTATATATTTTCTTTTTTAACCCCCAGAAACGATACCAGTTGAAGGTTTTGAATGGTTGAAAAATAGGGGAGAAGAGCTTTTTCTGTTTCTAAATATTTCTCTTCGGTTTCGGTAATAAACAATTCTGTTTCTGCCGGTTTTATATTGTGTTGTTTTAAAATAGAAAGTACGTAAAAAACAACATCGGTTTCGTGTGCCATTTTAAAACTGTTGGCAAGCAATATTTTACTTGGTGTAAAAAGTATTGTGAAAAAGCTGTTTTTGTTAAAAAGCAAAATTATTCCGTACTCTTTTTTTATCTCAGGAATATGATTTAAAATTGTTTTTATCGGATGAATAATTTCGCACTCTCCAATTTTATCCTGAATAACTTTGTTTAATCCCTCGGGAAGTGTAAATAGTAGCCGGGTTTTAAATTTACTAACGCTGTTTACTGCAATTTCAGTTTGCTCATTCTCGTTATACAACAAATTTGTGATTTCTGTTTTTAATGTCTCTTCGAAATACTCCTCCGGAACAAGAGAAAAACCTTCGGCAAAAACAATTATACTTGTTTTTCTGAATGGTTTTTGCAGAATGTCTTCCGACTCAATCCATTCGGCAAAGTGGCGCGAAATTAGCCTGCTGCTACTTATTTTTTGCTGAATAGTCTTCGATGCAACCGGTTGATTGTTTGAAAGGATTAAAAAAGAAAATCCATCCGGGCGAACCCGAATGGATAATATATATTCATATGTTTTTTCTATATCGAACAACGAGGTGTCGGTCGCTAATTTATGCATTTGTTTTACTCCCAGTTACCTGCATTGTTAACCGTTTCGGTAAGCGAACCAACTCGTAGTCCGGGGTACTTTTCGTTCGTTCTCGCCCGGTCGTTTAAGTTAATAACCAGTTGCCGGTCGAGCCCTCGCAGAATAACGTTGTTATGTGCTTTGGCTTCAAATACCGGAACTTTAATTCCCGACCCTGTAACAATAACTGTTGCGCCTAAATGAAACTCGCTGGGTTCTCCGGGTACCGGAACAAATTTTAAATTTTTAGCATCGAACGTTTTTGGGAAAACCGATCCTAAAACACTTTCGCGAATAGTATCTCTAATAATTAATCCCATCTTAATTGCTTTTTTCCTGCTAATTCCTGCATCCATCATACTATCGGTTAGCTGACCAATCTTACGAATATTCCTTACCGAGTCGGTAAGAACAAAATTAATTAGTGTATCCCAGCTTCCTGTAAATTTACCATAAACATCTTTGTATGCGATCTCAGCTTTTCTAATGTCTTTCAATTTGTTTACTGTAGCTTCGTAACGCGCTTTTTTCGCTTTTTCGAACTTAATAGGGCGATTAACGCTCTGAAAGATAAAATAGGTAATTACAATTGCAGCAATAACAAGTAAAATTTGTAATACGGTTCTCATTTTTATAATTTTAATAAGTATATTTCTAGTTGCTTGCAAATTTATAAAAAAAAATAAATTAGCTTCGTTTACCGAAAGTTATTTTACCGAGTATGATTAAAAATCATTTAAAAAATATTTTAACTCAAAATTTGCCTTTTCAGCCTACCGGTTGCCAACAAGGCTTAATCGATGTTTTGTCCGAATATATTGTATCGCATAAACCCGACCAAATTATGTTGATAAAAGGTTATGCCGGAACCGGAAAAACAACTATGGTTTTCTCTTTAACACAAGCACTTGCATCCCTCAAAATTCGTTCCGTTTTGTTGGCTCCAACAGGAAGAGCAGCAAAAGTTATGGCCGGATACAGTAAAATGCCTGCATTTACCATTCATAAAAAAATTTATCGTCAAAAATCTTCCGCTGACGGAATGGGAAAGTTCTCGTTAGATAAAAATTTATTTAAAAACACCTATTTTATTGTCGACGAAGCTTCGATGATTTCGAACGAGCGAAATGAGAACTCTGTTTTTGGCAGTGGCCGGTTGTTAGACGATTTGCTCGAATATGTCTATTCGGGCGAAAATTGCCGACTGGTTTTGGTAGGAGATACCGCCCAGTTGCCTCCGGTGAAATTAAATATTAGTCCGGCTTTGGAAGCTGCTACATTAGAATATTATGGTTTTACAGTAAAAGAGGTGGAGTTAAAAGAGGTGGTGCGGCAGGAATACGATTCGGGAATTTTATTTAATGCCACAAAAATTAGAGACAGAATAGGCAACATCAATGAAAATTCAGGTTTTTTTCGTGTTGATGTAAATCCGTTTCCCGATGTTGAACGTGTTTCGGGGGAGGAGTTAATTGAAACCATTTCGGGGGCTTACGACAAATATGGACTGTTTGAAACAACCGTGGTAACACGCTCGAACAAAAGGGCAAATTTATTTAATAAAGGAATTCGCGGATCGATTTTATACAAAGAGAATGAAATTGAAAAGGGCGATCTGTTGATGATTGTAAAAAATAACTACTTCTGGATGAATGACGATATGGAGCTCGATTTTATTGCCAATGGCGATATTGCAGAGATTGTTGCCATTTCGGGCTATGAAGAGTTATACGGATTCCGCTTTGCAAACGTGAGTTTGCGTTTTATTGATTACGATAATGTTGAAATAGATTGTAAAATATTTCTAGAAACTCTTGATATTGAGTCAGCCTCATTTTCAAACGAGCAAAACCGAAAACTTTTCGATGCAGTTGCCGAAGATTATATGGAGATAAGAAACAAACGTAACCGTTGGAAAAAAATTAAAGAGAATCCGTATTACAATGCTTTGCAGGTAAAATTTGCCTATGCAATTACTTGTCATAAAGCACAGGGAGGACAGTGGAAAAGCGTGTTTGTCGACCACGGTTATGTAACCGAAGAGATGTTAAACACCGAGTATTACAGGTGGTTATATACTGCATTTACTCGCCCAACGGAAAAGCTGTTTCTGGTTAATTTTCATAAAAATTTTTTTGAAAGCGAGGATTTTTAATTCAATTGTATTCAACTCAGACCGGTATTGGGGGAAATATCTGATTTGAGAATATTATCGACTAACCGTAAGAACCGATTGCTTTATGTTTTGCTGATTATTTTATATGTTTTTCCTTCCTGTACTGCTTCACAATTTTCGAAAAAAGTACGTGCTTCGTTTTCAAAAAGCGAACTATTGTTGTACCGCGCAGAGAAATGGCCGATAATTAGTTTTTTTGCATTGGCAAGTTTTGCAATTTTTGCAGCATCAATTGCGGTCGAATGCATTGTTTTAGCGGCAAAGTCGCGCATCTCTTCAGGAAATGTTGCTTCGTGGTACAATAAGTCCACATTTTTAATCACCTCAACAATGGGCTCGTGGTAGGCTGTGTCGGTGCAAAATGCGTATGAACGTGGGTGGGGTGGAGGAGTAGTGAGAGTTTTGTTTAGAATAGTCTCTCCGTTTTCAGTTATGAAATCTGCTCCCGCTTTAATCTTTTTTATCTGTGCAATGGGAATAGTAAATTGCTGAATAGCCTCTTTTTTTATGTTGGCTTGTTTTTTTATCTCTTTAAACAAAAAACCACACGTTGAAATGCTGTGATTTAGCGGAAACGAAAAAACTTCGACACGTTTGTCTGAATAAATTTTCTGTTTTTTCTTAAAGTTTAGCGGATGGAAAATTAAATTAACGTTCATCTCTCCTTTTATGAAATTGAGTTGGGGCTGTATTAAATCTTTTAATTCAGAAGGAGAATAAATATGAACTTCAGTTTTTAGTCCCAGTAAATTTAGTGTTGAAATTAATCCGATTAATCCGTAATAATGGTCGCCGTGCAGGTGCGAAATAAAAATGTGTTTAATTTTGCTGAATCCGATTTTTAACCGGCGCAGTTGTATTTGGGTTCCTTCTCCGCAATCGATTAAAAAAAACCGCCCAAGTATATTTAATACCTGGGCGGTTGGATATCTCTCGGATGTAGGTAATGCTGAGCTACTTCCTAATATGGTCAATTCAAAAGGCATTCCTTATTACAGGTTTTCCTTTTTTTTCAATAAATCTTTTGCCTCATCGGCAGTTCCGGTAATTAGCAGAACTGTGTTCAGCATCGAGATATTTACTAAATTTTCCACATCGGGCTGAAGACCACACAAAACAAATGTACCTATTGAATCTTCGCATAACCGATTGGCAACCAAAACGGCTCTCAATCCAGATGAGTCGCAATAATTGCAACTACTTAAATCGAGAATAATGTTTTTTTCGCCTTCGTTATTAACAACAACCAACTTCGATTTTAAATCGGGCGCATTGTTTGTGTCAAGTCTGTCGGAATTTACTTTTATTAAAGTATGATTTCCGTTCTTTTGAATTTCGAATTCCATTATCTAATCAATTTACGAAATTCTTCTGGAAATTACCAAATTCTGACTTATTTATCTTTTTTCTCTTTTTCTTCCATTTTCGATTTCAATGCAGCCAAGTCACTGATATCTCCCAATGTAGTTTTTTCGATGTTGTCGCTAACCGATTTCATAGCTTTTTTGTTCGAACGCGATTGCGTTTTACGTTTAGCTCCCTCTTCGGCACGTTTTACATCTTCAAAAATTCTTGAGTGCGATACAATAATTCTTTTTGCTGACTTGTTGAATTCGATAACTTTGAAATCGAGTTTTTCGTCTTGTTTAACCGATGTTCCGTCTTCTTTAACAAGGTGACGGGGTGTAGCAAAACCTTCAACACCGTATGGAAGTGCAATAACAGCACCTTTGTCCATTAAATCAACCACTGTTCCTTCGTGAATTGAATCGGTTGTGAAAATTGTTTCGAATACATCCCATGGATTTTCTTCCAGTTGTTTATGTCCTAAACTTAATCTACGGTTATCTTTATCAATATCGAGAACAACTACTTCAATGGTTTCTCCAATTGCAGTAAATTCCGATGGGTGTTTAATTTTTTTCGTCCAGCTAAGGTCCGAAATATGAATTAAGCCATCAACTCCTTCTGCGATTTCAACAAAAACTCCAAAGTTTGTGAAGTTGCGAACGGTAGCTTTATGCTTACTTCCAACTTGGTATTCTGTATCAATTTTCTCCCATGGGTCGGGTTTCAATTGTTTAATACCGAGCGACATTTTACGCTCTTCGCGATCTAATGTAAGAATTGCAGCTTCTATTTCGTCTCCCACTTTCAGGAAGTCTTGTGCGCTTCTCAGGTGTTGGCTCCACGACATTTCCGAAACGTGAATTAAACCTTCAACTCCCGGAGCAATTTCAACAAATGCACCATAGTCGGCAATAACAACAACTTTACCTTTTATTTTGTCGCCCACTTTTAATTCTGCATCCAAATTATCCCATGGGTGCGGAGTAAGTTGTTTTAATCCTAAGGCAATACGTTTTTTGTCATCATCAAAATCGAGAATTACAACATTTAATTTCTGATCCAATTCAACAATTTCGGTTGGGTGCGAGATGCGTCCCCACGAAAGGTCGGTAATATGAATAAGTCCATCAACACCGCCAAGATCCATAAATACTCCGTATGAAGTAACGTTCTTAACCGTTCCTTCAAGAACTTGTCCTTTTTCGAGTTTAGCAATAATCTCTTTTTTCTGTTGTTCGAGTTCGGCTTCGATAAGTGCTTTGTGAGAAACAACAACGTTGCGGTATTCCTGATTAATTTTAACCACTTTGAATTCCATTGTTTTTCCAACAAATACATCGTAGTCGCGAATGGGTTTAACATCGATTTGCGAACCGGGTAAGAATGCTTCAATTCCAAAAACATCGACAATCATACCTCCTTTGGTACGGCACTTAATGTATCCCTTAATAATTTCGCTGTTTTCGAGCGACTCGTTAACACGCTCCCAAGAACGGGTGGCACGTGCTTGTCGGTGCGACAGAATCATCTGTCCTTTTTTGTCTTCCAGACTTTCGATGTAAACATCAACTTTGTCGCCTACTTTTAAGTCGGGATTGTAGCGGAATTCGTTTAAACTAACAATTCCGTCAGATTTGTAACCTATGTCGACTACAACTTCGCGTTTGTTTAACGAAATAACAGTTCCTTCCAGAACCTCTTTTTCCGAAACGGTGTTTAATGTGTTGTCGTACAAGCTTGCAAGTTCTTCTCTCTCTTTTGCAGAGTAAGTGTCAACATTGCTTTCAAGGCTGTCCCAATCGAACTCTTCTTCGGCGGGTGCCTCTTCTTTTGTTTCAACCGGAGCTTCTTTTTTTGTTTTTTTAGCAGCTTTAGGTTTCTTTTCAGCAACAACTTCTTCAGTTGCAGCTTCTTTAATTTCTTTGGTTGCTTCTTCAGCAACTTTTTCTTCTTTTGGTGCCTCTTCGGCAACAACTTTTTCAGTTGTTTCTTCAGCAACTGCTTCAACTTTCTTCTTTGTTGCAGCTTTTTTTGCTTTTTTCTCTTCTTGAGCGGGGGCTTTTTTTACCTCCTCTTCAATAATCTCTTTTTTCTTTTCAGT
>WGCT01000565.1 GCA_015493625.1 Draconibacterium sp.
CACCTGGGCATCGGGGTGGAATTCGCCAATTTATTGCGACAATCGCAAAACGCTTTCTTACCCAACAATTCGCACCTATATTCGCGACCGTTTTGTTGCAATAATAAAAGAGAAATATCCCGAAGCAGAAGTAATTGCCGGAGTTGCAACCGGCGCAATTGCAATTGGTGCTTTGGTTGCCGATGTTTTAGGGTTGCCCTTTGTTTATGTGCGTGCAAAACCCAAAGGACACGGACTGGAGAATATGATTGAAGGCGACCTCGACAGTACAAAAAAAGTGGTTATGGTTGAAGATTTGGTTTCAACCGGAATAAGCAGCTTAAAAGCTACCGAAGCCGTACGAAATTATGGTGCCGATGTAATTGGAATGGTAGCCATTTTTACCTACAACTTTCCGGTTGCGAAAGAAAATTTCGAAAAGGCGAACGTTAACTTAACCACATTAAGTAACTACCACATATTAATCGACACCGCTGTAGAAATTGGCGAAGTTACTGCCGACCAGGTCGATACACTTATGAAATGGCGTGAAGCTCCCGAAATTTGGGGAAAATAACAGAATTGTATTTCCAATTTTTACCCGTCTTCTTTTTATTCACAATAAGTTTTTATGAGTTTAAATAAATATACAAGCGACGTAAAACTGGTTCCTCACAACCAGCAAGTGGTTTTTAATTACCTGTCGAATTTCGAGAATTTATCAGATTACCTAAATTCGGGAATAATTGAAAAAATTACCGAAAAAATTCCGCAGGTTAACATTACCGATTTTCATTCCGACGAGAATTCGTGCAAATTCAACATTACCGGGTTTGGCGTCGCCGAAATTAAAATTGTAAACCGCGAACCTTTTAAAACCATTAAAGTTGAAAGTTCGGGCGGATTGCCGTTGAGCTTTACATTCTGGATTCAATTAATTCCTGTCGACCAGTTCTCGACAAAAATGCGCCTTACACTTCATGCCGAAATGAGTATGATGATAAAAATGGTTGCAGGAAATAAACTTGGCGAAGGAATAAATAATTTAGCTGAAACACTCTCGAAGTTGCCATATAAATAAAAATTGATACATTTGAACTCAATTCTGTAGAAAAATAGTAATGAAAAGTACCGCGAAAAATATGAATTGTTGTTGTTACCTTGAAAATAGAAAGGTATTTTTCGATTGATAAAACTGAATGAAAAAGATATAACCGAAGGCCTTTCTGAAAAACAGAAAGGCTTTTTTTTTAACCGATTTTAAATAAAATAAACAATGAAAGCACAAAATGTTTTAGACACTATTGGCAATACGCCGCACGTACGAATTAACAAACTTTTTCCGAACGATTATGAAGTTTGGGCAAAAGTGGAAAAAACCAATCCCGGAGGAAGTATAAAAGACCGCATTGCTCTTTCGATGGTTGAAGATGCCGAAACAAAAGGATTGCTAAAAAACGGATCGGTAATAATTGAGCCCACTTCGGGAAATACCGGAATTGGTTTGGCAATTGTTGCTGCTGTAAAAGGGTACCGCTTAATACTCACAATGCCCGAATCGATGTCGTTGGAACGGCGAAAAGTTCTTAAAGCACTTGGTGCCGAGTTGGTACTGAGCCCCAAGAAAGAGGGAATGAAAGGTGCCATTTTACAAGCCGAACAGTTGGCCGTCGAAATTCCCAACTCGTGGATTCCGTTGCAGTTTGAAAATCCTGCCAATATAAATGCTCATCGCGAGTTTACCGCCCGCGAAATAATCTCCGATTTTCCGGAAGGAGTAGATTATCTAATTTCGGGAGTAGGTACCGGCGGACACATTTCGGGGGTTGCAGAGGTTTTAAAAAAAGAATTCCCGAACTTAAAAGTATTTGCCGTTGAACCTGAAAACAGTCAGGTAATAAATGGTGGAAAACCCGGGGCACACGCCTTACAGGGAATTGGAGCCGGATTTATTCCCAAAAATTTGAACCGGAATTTAATCGACGGAACAATTCAGGTAAACAAACAAGAAGCGTTTGAATTTACCCGGGAAGTTGCAAAAAAAGAGGGACTCTTTGTTGGTATTTCGTCGGGAGCATCGCTGGCTGCCATTGCAAAAAAAATTCCGGAATTACCCTCCGGATCAAAAATTTTAACGTTTGCATACGATCTCGGCGAACGATATCTTTCGGTAGACGGACTGTTTTAGTCTGATTCTAGAAATCAGATTTAACTTTTTTTAGTTTTTAGAAAACATTTTTGCTGTTTGGTGCGTTTTTTGTAAGAAGAACGGACATAAGAAAACAGTAACAGAAAACAAAATGAACAAGAATAGCGAAAAAGCAAATACAACTATCAAACTAAAAAAATCGGTTTGGAAAGTAAAAATAGGGGTCGACATAAATTTGTTAGCGAATAACTACAATTTAGAACCCGAAACGAAACTCTGGGAAATTAAAGTTATTCTGAACTAAAAAAATCCGGTTAAATTTTTAACCGGATTTTTTTATCTCTAATAAATTCACTCCTATTTGTATTCGTCCCAGCTTTTAATCGAAATATCTTCGATATTGTATTTACAAATGCCATAAATAAACGCGCTTGCAACACGGGCATTTGTAATAAGCGGAATATTATAATCGATAGAACTTCTCCGGATATCGTATCCATTGTGCAGCTCTCTTTTTGTAAGGTTTTTAGGAATATTAATTACCAAATCAATTTTTTTCTCTTTTATATATTCGAGCGTATTCGGCGATTTGCCTTCCTCGTCGGGCCAATGAAGC
>WGCT01000566.1 GCA_015493625.1 Draconibacterium sp.
ACACAAAAAATGGCACACAAAAAGGCGGTATTTTTATTCAGAAAGATGCTCCGGAAATAACGATTAAAGACAATAAAATGAGCGGTCATAAAGAAGGTGATGTTATTTACGAAAAGAAGTAATTCAAACAAACTTAAAAAATTAAATATTATGATTAAAAATTATTCAATTGCCATTTTTATTCTGGCATTCTTTTTATTGATTTCTGGTGTAAATGCACAGGATTTTGAAGGATACAAATACGATGAAAGTTCGTTAAGCCCAAGTGACAATGCAGTAAAAACCGAATTCCAGTTTAACGGTTACACAAACTACTGGCACGATACTTATACCAACTGGTATCGTTACGGAAACCTTTTTAAAATGGCTGTTGCCGATGTTGAAAAAACATTTCAGCAAAGCAAAGTTGATATTGCCGAAGATATTGGAATTACCGGATTAACTATGCAGGAAGGTTTTATGACCGGATTGCTTGCTGAAAAATACGCTACATTAAATCAACCCACAACCGGGCAAATCGAGAACAAAATAAAAAAAGGAAATGTGTTGGTTTTTATCGATTCCGAATCGGAAACCGGCAAAAAACTTTTGGCAAAATTGCCTCCAAATAAATGGCCTGCAATTTTAAAAAGTCATCAGTACGGTGCTGTCGATTTCGAAAAAGTAAATGCTTTTTATCTCGAAAACGGAGACTCAAAACTGTTTGTTGTTGCTTCAACCAATCAAAAATTACTCGACAAAGTGAAAAGTCAGATTGAGAATACAACGCAGATTGTTGAAAAATACGATTTTCATAAAGGTTGGTTTGGTGCATACACATTGCTAAATAGTGTTACCTGCACACCCGGACACCCCATTGAGGTTATGGGCGAAGGGATGAATGAGGGGTGCGATTGGTTTGTGTTCGACGGCTACATGGATTTTTTGTCGAAAGATGAAATTGCCAATTGGGTAAGCGAAGTAGATTTACCCGTGGTAACCGATGTTGGTGCCACCAATGTTTTTGGGTGCGACAACTGGGACGGATTTCAAATTCAGCAAATGTACGATAAAGAGTCGTGGGTAAAGTTGGCGAAAGAGAGGAACGGTTATGTTTTTAGAAATGTAATGGATTTGGAAGCCGACCCCTATACTTACGACGGCTATTTTGCTCAGGAGGGAAACAAATTTCAAATTGACAATGAAGATGTACCATTTGTTTTAAAAACCGGAAAATTGGAAGATAATGCTTTGTCGAGTATGGTTTTGTTCCTGAAAAAAGGGGAGGAGTTAACTCAAAAAAGTATGTGGGAAGCTATTTTAGACCGGCGCGAAGTGGGCGTAATAGCACAAGGAAAAATGATGGGCCCGGCAAATTTCAGAAATGCACTACAAATGCTTCTGTTAGACCGCCTGTTTTTGGAAGAGTATTTTGGCGACAGAATTAATATAGAAACCTCAACGGATGGTTACGATTTACAGGTAACCGTAACAAATTCCTATTCTCATTCGGTTAAGGGCAATTTAAAACTGGTTTTACCGCAACATATAAAATTAAGCGAGGATGTGTCGGTTGCTCTTACTTTGCCCGCGGGAACCTCTATGACAGTGCATTATAAGTTGGCGCCAACTGCCGGTTCAATGAACAAAGCAAATAGTATTGCCGTAAATTTCAGTTGGGATAAAAAAGAGAAAAGTACTGTTGCACTGCTCGATTTGCCACCGGCAATTTCAGTACACCGCCTTTTATACGGGCACACTCCGAAAGTTAGCTACCCGGTAACCATTCATAATTTTACAACCCAAAGTGCTTTCCCTGTAAAACTTGAAGTTCTTGATGGAGAGACAGTAGTTTTCGAATCTTCGCAAGAGTGTCAAACAGCGCAGGGAACATTTAAAAATATGTTATTTAATCTGGATTTAAAACCCGGAAACTACAAGGTAAAAGTTTCTGCTTTGGGCGTCGATTATACTTCGCAACTCGGCGTAGGAAAAGCCGAAGGCAAACCATATGCTTACGAAATAGACCTCAATAACGACGGAGTAAAAGAGATTCGTATGGAAAACGACAGCGTACAGATAACACTTTTACGAACCGGAGCGCGGGTTATCGAATACATTGTAAAAAGCCGTAACGACAATGTGCTGTTTAAACTGTGGCCCAAAAAAGCGATTGACGATAAACGTGCATTCAGAAAACGTGGTTATTATCCGTTTGGCGGATTCGAGGATTTTTTGGGACAAGCAAGTATGGAAACGCATCAGGTTTACGATGTTGAACTGGTTAAAACCGAAGGCGATTTTGTTCGGGTAAAAATGTGGAGCGACTATTACGGAAACCGAATTGAAAAAACATTTACACTATACGGAGACACACCGTTACTGGAGGTGCGTTTTGCGCTGACATTTAAAAACCGTGAAGCAAATATGTTGGGGCCGCAACCCATTTTAGAACTGGGCAAAAAACACTGGACAGAAGATGCATTTTATGTACCTGAGATGAGTGGCATTCACGAGTTCAGAATGAATCCGGACAAATATTACGGTCAGGCATTTAAAATTAAAGAGGGATGGAATTCGGGCTACGACACAAAAGAAGACATTTCGTTTGTGGGTGCTTATCCGGTCGACCAGCCCTTGTTTTTGCACATGTGGCAAAATCACCCGAGCAATCACGATGCGCATCATTACTACGCTGAGTTTCAGCCGTGGTTGCCAATTTTTCAGAAAAGCACCATGTATTTTACCTACTATTTATATGGTTTTGGTGGCCCGTGGGAGAATGGCGTGAAATGGCTGCGCGAAAGAAATTTAATTACAACTCGCTAATCGGATTATAAGAATAATTATGAATAAATTTAAAATACTAATTCTATCTCTTTTTCTGAGTTCGATGGTGTCGGCTCAGTCGTTCGATGGGTTTAAATATACTAAACAAGATTCTTCTGAACCGGTTATTACCGACTTTCAGTTTAACGGATATACCAACCACTGGCAAAATAATTACCGTGAATGGTATCGTGCGGGTAATTTGTTTAAAATTTCGGTTGATAATGTTGAAGATGCAATTTTACAAAGCAAGATTGATATCGGTCAGGATTTGGGAATTCCCGGCTTATTTATGCAGGAAGGATTCTTTACAAATTTAAATGCCGGTTCGTACAAAACACTTGAACAACCCGATAAAAACGAGCTTTTAAAATCGCTTGAAAAAGGAAATGTTTTGGTGTATGTTACACCCGAATCGGAGTTGGGGAAAGAGCTGGCTGCAACCATCGAAGGAAGTATAAATAAATTCGAAACTCTACATAGTTACCAGTGGGGAGCAAAAGATTTAAAACGAATTGATGCCTTTTATCTGGAAAACGACAACGGTAATAAACTGTTTGTAATTAGCAGTTCCGACAAAACTTCAGCAAATATATTTAAGCAGAAGCTCGAAAATGCAAAAACCATTCTTGCAACATATAATTTTTATAAAGGTTGGTTCGGGGTACATTCAGCCTACCGGAGTGTGAGTATCTATCCCGGACATCCGTTAGATTTTATTGCAAAAGGAATGAATGAAGGAAACTCGTGGACTGTTCTTGGCTCGCCATACGACCAGTATGCAAAAGATGATGTAACCCGCTGGATGAAAGAAGTGAATAATCCGATGGTTACCGATGTCGGATATCCGCCTCTATTTGGCTGCAAGGACTATAACGGTTTTCAGGACAGGTTACTTACTTCGAAAGAGTTGTGGGTAAATTTTGCGCACAATCACGGTGGATATATTTTCCGAAAAGTTCTTGACCCTGCTGCATGTGATTTTCATTACGACGGTTATTTTGCCACCGAAGGAAACAAAGAGCAGATTGATAAAGAGGATATTCCATTTGTTGTAACGAGTGGAAAATTTGAAGATAACCTGCTGAATAGTATGGTTCTGTTTCTGAAAAAAGGAGATACACTTACTCGCGAAACAATGTGGAAAGCTATTTTAGACCGTCGCGAAGTGGGAGTTTTTGAAAAAGGATTGATGGTGGGACCTGCAGACTTTCGAAATGCACTGCAAATTTTGTTGCTCGATAGGGTTGCTCTGGAAGAGTATTTTGGCGACCGTATAAATCTCGAGGCCACAACAACAGGCTACGATTTGCAAATTACTGTTCGCAACACTTATTCGCATTCGGTTTCGGGAGCGTTAAATTTGGTTTTACCCGATGGATTAACGGTTAAAGAACAAACAGCGGTTGCTGTCGATTTGCCTGCCGGAACAACAAAAGCGATTCACTTTTCGTTGCAGCCTTCGGCACAGGTAATGAATAATGCAAATCCAATTGCCATTCATTTTAAATGGAACGGAAAAGTAAAAAGTACAATATCGATGTTAAATTTACCTCCGGCTATCTCTGCAAACCGGTTGTTATACGGTCATACACCAAAAATTAACTATCCGGTTACCATTCATAATTTTTCCAATAAATCTTCATTTCCTGTAAAAGTTCAGGTGGTTGCCGGTGAAAAAACGATCTACGAAAAAACGAAAAAGTGCAAAACAGCACAAGGCACTTTTAAAGATATGCTTTTCGAATTGGAATTGCCTGCCGGAAATTTCAATGTAAATGTTTCGGCGTTGGGCGTTGAATTTACATCGCAGTTGGGGGTTGGAAAAGCCGAAGGTGTTTCACACGCTTCTGTTGTCGATTTAAACAACGATGGTGTTAACGAGTACCGCCTCGAAAACGACAGCGTGCAGGTTACTTTGCTAGCCACAGGTGCACGGGTTATCGAATACATCGTAAAAAGTAGAAACGACAATTTGCTCTTTAAATTATGGCCTAAAAAAGTTATCGACGACAAACGCCCGTTTCGCGAACGTGCATTCTATCCATACGGAGGTTTCGAAGATTTTCTGGGGCAGGGAAGTATGGAAAACCATCAGGTTTATAATGCCAAAATTGAACGGAAAGAGGGCGATTTTGTACGAGTAAGAATGTGGACAGATTATTTTGGAAACCGTTTAGAAAAAACATTTACACTTTATGGAAACTCTCCTTTGCTGGAGGTGAGATTTGCCCTGACATTTAAAAACCCCGAAGCCAATTTGCTGGGGCCGCAACCCATGCTTTCGCTTGGCAAAAGGCAATGGACGGAGGATGTTTTTACAATTCCCGAACTAAGCGGAATACACGAATACCGGATGCGTCCCGAACAACGGTACGGACTTGTATTTCATCTGAAAGAGGGATGGAACGCCGGTTACGATACAAAAGAGGACATTGCTTTTGTTGGTGCATATCCGGTTGATCAACCTCTGTTTTTACATATGTTTTTAAACGAACCGGGTAATCACGACACCCACTATTTTTATGGCGAATTTCAACCCTGGGTTCCTATTCTTCCCAAAACTACAACCTATTTTACCTACTATTTTTGGGGAACAGGAGGCGTGATTGAAAACGGTATTAACGAATTGAGAAAACGAAATTTAATTACAGAAACGAAAAAGTAACGAACTAAAATATACATTATGAAAAAGTACACACCAATTATTCTAAGCATTGCTTTTCTGTTTATTTCATCGTTTGCGGTTTTTGCAAAAGAGGATAAAAGCGGCGACCTGAAAGTAAACAAAATTGAACTCGGCTATCCATGTCCTGCCATTCCATTTTACCATTTTATTGCCGAATTGGAGTTGCCCGAAGCATCGATTATTGAAGTTGAAACGCTGGTAAACGATAAGCCACAGCGTTTTACCGACCTACACAAAGAACACGAAATAACAGATATGAGCAGGCCTCCATTAAGTCACCGTCCACCATCGGGGTACGGTTTATCGCAAGACGGAACACTCTATAAAAATCCGCACATTGTAGGTTGGTTAAAATGGCAGCCCGGCGAAGAGTATAAAATAACCATTAAAGTGAGGGTTAAAAAGAAGATACACGCATCGAAAGACGACTCGTTTTTAACCTATACAAAAACATTAACAGCACCCACCGGAACTGCAGTATTCGATAAAGAGTGGAAAAATTATAAATCGGTAGTATTATCGGAAACTGCCGGATTAGACCGTGTTGCAGAACCGGTTGAAGTTCTGCTGCCTTTTTATCCCGACGAAGCCGTACATCTGAAACGCGATATTCGCGTAGTGGCTGTCGACCCGGTTTCGTACGAATTAACCGAAGTTCCGTGCCAGGTTTACGACGAGAAAAAGTATATGAAAGAGGACGACCTCGACCCCGATGAGAATGGAAAGCCAACACGCGAGATTCCCTATTGGATGCCAACAGTTACTACCCGTGTTGCATTTTTGGCCGACGTGCCGGCAAAAACAAGTAAAGTTTTTCTAATTTATTATAACAACGAAAATGCTTTAGCAAAAATGTACGAAACCGATTTGCGTGTACAGGGAGAAGCACCCGGCCTGCGAATCGACAACAATAAATTCTCCATTGTTTTACATCCAAACTCGGGGCATCTCGACCAGATTACATTAAAAAGCAAGGCACAATCGCCACTTTACCACCGGATGGAAACCAACGGTGCCATTCACTGGAATCCCGGAGTTTATGCACCACCTCGTCCGTGGACTCACACTGCCGACTGGAAACCACCAACAAACGTAAAATTTATGTCGGGGCCGGTAATTTCAACTGCCGAAATGTGGGGAAATTTACGTGAGCTGCCCGAAGTTGACGCTTCGGTTCGATACGAATTCTTCCCCGGAGTTCCCTATTTTATAGCATCAACATCGATGAGAATTAACAAACGCCTCGACTGTATTGCTTTGCGAAATGGCGAAATTGTTTTTAAACGCGAATTGATGACGCACGCCGCCTGGTACGACGTGGTTACCGACAGTGTAATTGTTTATAATGTTGCCGAAATGCCCGACCTCGCCGACCTGTTTATGGAAGCCGACGTTCCGTGGATTACATTCTATAACGAAAAAACAGGCATCGGTTTTTGTGGCATTCAATTGAATTACTCCAACGCCGGGCTTGAATCGCGGCCACGACTGTTAAATCCATATATGTATATTACTGCCGGCCCGTGGATTTACTGGGCACGAGCACTCTCGCTAAGCTTTTTGGCATCGAATATGCAACAGGTAATTCCGGCGATGGAAGGGAACTTCTTTTCCGAAAAATGGGCCTATTTAACCTACGAAACAGCAAAAGGAGACAAGCCGTTCAGCCCGATTTTTTACTGGCAAAAACGCCTGAAAAATCCGTTGCGGATTCGTTTGGTCGAAGAGGTTGACCAACGTGTTTCGAAAACCGTTAACGAAATTTTTATCGACAAAGGAAAAAGTGGATGGGAAAACCGCGAATCGAGTAATCATTAAAACAAACCGCTTTTTTTTGAAGTATTTGTTTTAGAATATACAAAAATGATTATTTTTGCAGCTCTTATAAAAATCGGGATGTAGCGCAGTCCGGTAGCGTACGTCGTTCGGGACGACGGGGTCGCAGGTTCAAATCCTGTCATCCCGACTTTTTAAAACCGTAAGTTCATTCATTTTTTAAATGGCTTACGGTTTTTTTATTGTGAAACAAATAAGATGAATCTACGAAATTGAAAACCCTTTTCACTTTAAACAACTTCTTCGAAATCTTTTATACTTTTGCAGCGGTTTAGAAAAAAAAGAGATGGAAAATCAGGATACACATCAAATTGTTTATTCAAAAAATGTTGTTGAATTTGTTACTGTTGCCAACGAATATTGTGCGTCGGTAGAGAATGCAGCTCATTATACCGCACACGAAAATCTGGAGAAATTACAGAAACTATTACCGTTGCTCTATTTAAAAGCTGCCGTATTACCTAAAATAGAACGGTTATTAGATGAAGATTTGGAACACTATGTAAGCGAATTGGATTACAATGTTCTGCACCAGAAGTGGTTGCAACTATTAAACGAAAACGACAGTTTTTATGAAGTTTTCGACCCCACAATTCAGTTCGGACAAGAGACTGTAACGGCCAGCGTTTCAGAAAACTTACTCGATATCTATCAAGAGTTAAAAGATTTTATTACCTCGTACAGTATAGGTAACGAAGAGGTGATGCACGATGCACTGGCTGAATGTTTATACAATTTCGAGCATTCGTGGGGGCAGCAGTTGGTAAATGTATTGCGTGCCGTACATATGTTGGTTTACAGCGATGTTGATTTTGGCACAGCAAAAGAGGAGAAGGAGATAAAACCCGGAAAAGGAAATCCGCAATGGCTGGATGAATTCTGGGGCACAAACGAAGAAATTTAAAGCATGTTTAAAGAGAGCATAACACAAGAGGAGTTGGTTGAGTTACCATTAAAATGGTTTGAAGGTGAGATTGTGATTGTTGAAGATAAGAAAACGCTGGAGCAGGCGGTTGAGTACCTAAAACAGCAATCGATTGTCGGGTTCGATACGGAGACCAAGCCTGCCTTTAAAAAAGGGGTATTTAATAAAGTTGCGTTGTTGCAGCTTTCTACCGAAAAGCGGGCTTTTTTACTACGCACCAATAAAATTGGATTACCCCGTGAGATTTGCGATATTCTTTCAAACCCGGACATTATAAAACCCGGAGTTGCCATTCGCGACGATATTAAAGGATTACAGGTTTGGAGACCATTTACCCCGGAAGGGTTTGTCGAGCTGCAAGACCGTGCCGAGGAGTTGGGGATTCAAAATTTCAGTTTAAAAAAATTAACGGCAATTGCCTGTGGTTTCCGAATTTCGAAAGGACAACAATTAACCAACTGGGAAGCTGATTTTTTAACAGAAAAACAACAGCGATATGCGGCCACCGATGCCTGGACATCGCTGGAGATTTATAAGAATTTTTTAACCCAAAGCTGATGTTCGAGAATTATACAAGAGTAGTTTTAAAATCGGGGAAAGATCAATCGTTAAAACGATTTCATCCCTGGGTTTTTTCGGGTGCCATAAAAAAAATGTATGGTGCGGTTAACGAAGGCGATTTGGTTACTGTCTATTCAAATAAAGATGAATTTTTGGGAATTGGTCACTATCAAATTGGGTCAATTGCAATCAGAATTGTTTCGTTTAAAGAGGTAACTCCTGACTACAATTTTTGGAAAAGCAAGATTGAAAGTGCATGGAATTTACGTAAAAAATTAGGTTATACCGAAAACAAAGAGACCAACGTTTTTCGTTTGGTTCATGCTGAAGGTGACGGAATGCCGGGACTAATTATTGATTATTACAACGGCACGGCAGTAATGCAAATGCACTCAATAGGTATGTATCTTATTCGCGAAGAGTTGGTAAAAGCACTGCAAGAGGTGATGGGCGAAAAACTAAAAGCAGTGTATAATAAAAGTTCAAAAACAGTTCCGTTTAAATCGGATATTAAGGCGGAAGATGAATATCTGTTTGGCAACAGCAGTTCGAATGAGGTTTTAGAATACGGACTAAAGTTTAAAGTTGACTGGGAAAGAGGGCAGAAGACCGGCTTTTTTATCGACCAGCGCGAAAATCGTTTGTTGGTTCAAAAATACTCGGAAAACCGCGATGTGCTGAACATGTTTTGTTATACAGGCGGCTTTTCGTTTTATGCTATGAAAGGAGGAGCAAACCGGGTTCATTCTGTTGATGCTTCGGCAAAAGCAATCGATTTAACCAACGAAAATGTAGAATTAAATTTTCCGGAAGATAACCGTCACGAAGCAATGGTGGCCGATGGGTTCGAGTACCTGAAAGACATTCAGGAAAAATACGATTTAATAATTCTCGATCCGCCTGCATTTGCAAAACATCGAAATACTTTGCCGCAGGCATTAAAAGGATATAAGCGAATAAATACCCGTGCGTTCGAGCAAATTAGAAAAGGTGGAATACTTTTTACCTTTTCATGCTCGCAAGTGGTGTCGAAAGAGAAATTCAGAGAAGCTGTTTTTTCGGCAGCTGCAATTTCAGGTAGAAATGTGCGTATTTTACATCAGTTAAATCAACCCACCGATCATCCTGTAAATATTTATCACCCCGAAAGCGAATATTTAAAAGGATTGGTTTTGTTTGTGGAGTAGGTGAGAAGTTAACAAAAACTTCTAGCCGCATTGCGATAAAAATAGAAAACGATAATTATGATTGACCAAAAAACAGTAGAAAAATACAACGCCCGTTTGGCAGAAAAATCAATTGTTGAAAAGTTAAATTTTCTTGTAGAGAATCATTCTAAGAAAGTTGTGTTTACAACCAGTTTTGGTTACGAAGACCAGGTAATTACCAATATTATTTTCAACAATAACCTCGACATAAAAGTTATAACTCTCGATACGGGACGACTTTTCCCCGAAACCTATAAAGTATATTTAAGCACACTCGAAAAATATAAAAAAACCATAAAAGCCTATTTTCCACCTACCGACAAAGTAGAGGAGTTGCTCAATAAAAAAGGGCCGTTTAGTTTTTACGAATCGTTGGAAAACCGCAAAGAGTGTTGTTTTATTCGTAAGGTAATTCCACTGAAACGAGCGTTGGCTGACAACGAAATCTGGATTACCGGATTGCGGGCTTCGCAGAGCGATAACCGTAGTGGAATGGACTTTTTTGAGTGGGATGGAGGAAACAATATTGTTAAATTCAATCCATTAAAAGAGTGGACTTTAGAGCAAACAAAAGCGTATGTAAAAGAGAATAACGTTCCGTACAATGTATTGCACGACCGGGGTTTTGTGAGTATTGGCTGCCAGCCATGTACCCGCGCCATTAAACCCGGCGAAAATTTCCGTGCCGGCCGTTGGTGGTGGGAGCAGGGCTCGGGTAAAGAGTGTGGATTACACGAAGTGAAATAAACTCAAAGAGTAAATTAGACGAAGTTTTTTTTACACGATGAATGAAATTTGCTTCAGAAAATTGATGCCAGGTTTGTTTTGCCATAGCAATTAAAATTATTACAATCGTAGAAATTCTATCTTTCTTAAAATCTTGTTATTTAAAGTATTGATTATTAATAGCCCCATCCTTTACATACTGTGTAAAAACAGTCTTTTTATCATTTACCGTCCCATTTATGGGACGGATTTTGGAATGAGATGAACTGTTGGACTTTAGTACAACTATCTTATATTCAGGACTAAAGTCCAGCTCCATCTCTCTATTCAATAACCGTTGGATAAATCCATCGGCAAAGGATAATTTTATAACACAGTTTCTATAAAAAAACGAATATCGAA
Source organism: Draconibacterium sp. (assembly GCA_015493625.1). Classification (GTDB taxonomy): domain Bacteria; phylum Bacteroidota; class Bacteroidia; order Bacteroidales; family Prolixibacteraceae; genus Draconibacterium. The sequence continues at coordinate 11,156 of WGCT01000566.1, forward strand.
TAACGAATTCTGAATGATGAATTTCGATCTTAGAATCTGTGAATCTATGGCCTGCAAGATATTGGTAGCCCCGGGATTTATCCCGGGGATTGTGAATGCGCGAAGCAAAAAGAAACAGGACGAAACAGGTTGATAACCAGCAATTTAATTTTTAGTTGAACTGCTGAGTAGTAACAAAATCTTAAATCGTTAACCATCATTCGCCATTCACTTTTTTTATTTTAATTGCCCCATCAACCCAAAAGTTGAATTGGTCACTTTTCAGACTCCGGGGGTGGTTTCCTCAACTGTTTTTTTAATGCCATTCGTTTTTTGCTTTCCAGTCGTTTTAGTTTCGAACCGGAAGTGGGAGAGGTTTTAATGCGTTTTTTTACAGGCGTTAGAACCTCTTCGAGCAGTTTAAAAAAACGCGAAATAACTTGTGCCCGGTTGCGCCATTGCGAACGTTCGGTTTGAGCAACCAAAACAAGCTCGCCACTTGAGTTGATACGATTTTTAAGTTTTATCTTAATTCTGCTTTTTTCCTGCAACGAAAGATTTACCGATTTATCGACAGGAAAACGCAACTCGACCCGTGTGTTTACTTTGTTAACATTTTGTCCGCCGGGGCCGCTGCTCTTGCCGGCCGAAAAAATAAGTTCTTTCTCGAGATTCGTTTTACGTTCAAAACTAAAAACCATTTCAACCCTCCTGTTTTAATGGCCAATTTAGCCGTTTTTACTAATTGACTGTAGTTTCCCCGAATCGATTATTTTTATCGCTTTGCCTTTCAATTTTATGACGTTCTCTTTTTCCAGCTCTTTTAAGAATTTAATGGCACTCTCGGTCGATATCGATGCAAAGTCGGCAATATCTTGCCGTGTTAGAAAACTAAATATATCCTCTTTTAAAAAATCGTCTTGCGAAAGGTAGAGCAGTCCCGAAGCCAGTTTCCCACGCATCTGTTTGTACGAGGTATTTTTTATTATTTCAAAAAGATGACTCTCGTTTTTATAATTTTTCGAGGTTATTTCCAGCGCAAACTCAGGATTATCGATTAAAACCTGTTTCAGGCTCTCCTTTTCAATCATACATATAACCGAATCTTTAATTGCCTGAGTTGAATAGGTATGAATATTTTCGCCAAAAATTGAGGAGAAAGCAAGAAAATCGCCGGGTTTTGCAACGCTAATATTTATCTGCTTATCGTAACCGGTTTGCAAATACACTTTAATGAGCCCATTTACTACAAATATTACGTACGGAGCAAAAGCACCCTGCTTAAAAATGTTTTCGCCTTTTAAATAAGTAATCTGCGTTTTATGGTTGCTGAGGATGGTAAAATCGTCGATAGAGAAAAAACTATGTTTTTTAGTATCTGCTAAATCGCCACTATTTTCTGAATCTCTCATACTGTAATTACCATCGTTTTTTTTACGAGTCACAAATTTATTAAATCCTTTGTGA
>WGCT01000567.1 GCA_015493625.1 Draconibacterium sp.
GTAAGAAATCGATCTAAAAATTTTAATTTGGCTTTCATTTAGTTGTTAATTTATTGTATAGTTCCTTATAAATAATATCGACATCTCCGTTTGTGTAGCCACTTTTTGCCAAACAATTTTACCTTCTCCTTTTGGCAAAAAATGTATGAGGATTGACAATAACACTCATTTTTCTAGGCCGAAGGCGTTAAACGCTAAATAATCTGATAGGTTTTGTAGCCAGTCGAACATTTAATTATTCAATTCTAATTATTTTAACATCGATATAGGTGTGATGAATATTTGCAGTTTTTAATATGCCATTTTCATAAGTAAAATAGGAAGCTTTTTCAGTATCGGGGTTAATAATTTTATACGTGTCTTTGCTTTCTTTGCTAATGTCTTTCTCTACGTTATCAATCTCGGAGAAAATTCTTGTGAAGGTCTTTGGCTCAATAAAATATAGCAGAGCTCCCGAATAATTAATAGGGTCGGTAAAAGATTCTTTATGCTCATTCTTATCGATAATGTAGTAGTCTCCTTCTTTTTTTACGACACTGGAAAAATGGATTTTATTATTTAAAAATATTGTAGCCGAAGAGAAGATTAACTCACCGTCTTTATACATACTATTTAGCTTGTACTTGATATGCTCTTTTAAAATAAAATCAATTTCGCCAAGAGCAACAATATCTACTTTAGTTATATTGTCTTTTTTTGTGATAGTACCTTCAATGGTACCTATTATCTTCTTCTTTGAAATGATTTCGTATTTATAAGTCTGTGCATTTACCGATGAGATTACCACAAGTAAGAATATAGAAATTAATAGTTTCATTTTGTTTTAGTTTTCATTTTTAAATTTATTTACCACCTTATCGAAAGTGCTTCTGCAACAAAAACCGGTTGGGTTTAATAAATCGCATTTTTCGATTACTTTTTTACGGTAATGCGAAGTTATCTCTTCCCAAGTTTCTAAACCATGATTTTGTACGGCATCTTTAATTTGCTCTCTATCGATATTATTACAATAGCAAATTATTTTTCGTTTTGTGCCTTTTTTAAACCAGATTTCTCGCTTTAAGTTCGTTTTGTCGATGCTTAAGTTTTCGTTATAATACGCGGTGTTGCAATCGGGGTTTAAGCATATAAAATGCTTGCTTTCAGCTTTAATTAAATCTGAAAACTCTGGTTTTAACATAGCTCTAAAAATGGTATTTGGCACCAAAGCTCCTTTTTTACCACAAGAAGGACAATGGGGAAGATCCACTTGGTTGACTAAATCTTCTTGCCCAACTACTTTGTAGTGCCCTTCGTTTATTTTGGCAATAATTTCTTCTTCAGAAATAAGATTTTCGTCGAACTCAATTTTTGCATCGTCGGTTACATGATTGACCTCTTTGTTTTGAATTCCATCGAGTTGCTCTACCAATTTATTGACAGCTGCCGAACAGGTTGGGCAGGTCATTCCTTTAATTTCTAATTTTATGGTTTTCATATTAGCTTTATTTTCTTAGTCGGATAAATATCTTAAACCTTACATTTTTAAACCACAGAGTAACACTGAGTTCTGCACAGGGTTTCACAGGGTTTTTCCTATTTCTCTGAGTTACTCTGTGATTTCCCTCCGTGCAACTCTGTGGTTGCATTTATTTACTTATTAGCGCAATCGATACAAACATGTTTGTCGCCTTTTATTCGCCCATATTTTTCAACTACCATTTCGCCACATTCGTCGCATACAAAACCATCGAAAGAGTGTTTCTCTTTTGGCCATTCGTAAGTAAATATTTCCGAGATATCCATCATTTTTTCTTCGGGAGCTGCCATAACCATATTTACTAATGGTTCAACAGCTTCATCGGGCACTTTTGTAGGAGCAACTCCAACCATTCTGTATTTGGTAAAAAACTCTGTTTTTTTGTTTGCCATCATCGCTTCGGCTTTTGGGGTTACTCGCACAGCACGGTTTGTTGCTTTGTCAATTAATGTAACCCCCCATTTCCCTTTATACGTTTTTGAAATATTTCCTTTTCCAAAAGTACAGCCCGTAATTACCTGAATACCATCGGCAAAGCAAGTTGCACAATGATTATCGCCCAACTCCAAGATGGCGTGAATATTACTGTCGCCTGTGCGTTCTACTCCTAATTTGTTAAGTGCTGCTGCACCTACTCTTAATCCGTTTGGCATTGCAGGACATTTGTGTCCGTGAAATTTTTGTCCAAATTCTAACCAATCTTTTGCATCAATCATTTTTCTGAGTTTTTAATTTGTTAATAGATGAAGTGTTTAAACGTCTTTAATAGTACATTTATGTTTATCGAAATATTTACCCATAATTATGCCTATCAGAACAAAAACAGGTATGGATAATAGTAATCGAAGCATTGAAAATTTTAAACCTAAAAAGCCAATCTCGAAAGTTAGCATGGGTACTTTTGCCATAGTGTACGAACTCAAGTAAATAAAAATATTGACCGAGGAAGTGCCTTTCTTTTTTAAGATATAAGCCACCGGAAAAGCGGCATACAAAGGCCCTGCCTGAACAAAAGCAAGCAACATAACAAGTAAAATTCCTTTTATACCCGATGAATTCCCAATGTGTTTTTGCACTTTTTCTTTCGATACCCAAACATCGAACAGTCCAATAATAACAAACATGATGGGCAGTGCAATCAGCATCTCCTTAAGAAAAGCCCAAAAGTTATGTTCAAATATTTCTATTCCCGGATTAAAATGAAAATAGAGCGAGTAAGCTACGAAAATTGCAAATGCAAAAATTATCGTAAAATCGAATTTATGTTTCTTTAGAT
>WGCT01000568.1 GCA_015493625.1 Draconibacterium sp.
GAACTTGAAGAGCTGATTTCAGCGAAAAAAGAGAATGCTTTCGATGAACTTGAGATGGAATTTTTGCAAACCCGGGTGAGCGGAGCAAAAAGAATGATGCAAATTTTACTTGATCGGGAAGGGCAAATTTTACCCGAAGTTGAAAAAGAAGCAGAAAGTCAGTCGTTTGCAATGCCTGAAAAACAGTCGCCACCAAAAGAGATTGTCATTGAAAAAGAGAAAGAAATTAGTGTTGAAAAGGTTTCGGAAGAGGAGACCAAGCCGGCAGCAGAAAAAGTAGAAATTGATGAAAAAAAACCGGAATCGACAGGCGAATCAAAACCAAAACCGGAGTTAACAGAAGAGACAGTAGAGAAGTTGCCTGAGAAAAAAGTTGCAAATGATACCGGCAAAATATTAGGCGACAGTTTCTCGAAAGAAAAATCGGTAAACGATTTAATCGATTCGGAGAACTCGAATTTAGAACACAAACTCTCGAACCGCCCGGTGAAAAGCATAAAAAAATCGATTGGAATTAACGACCGCTTTCAATACATCAGGGAGTTATTTGAAGGAAATACCGAGAAATTTATTGATGCAGTTGCCGAACTCGACGAGAAAAACAATGTAAACGAAGCAGTTGACTACTTAAAACAGAACTTCAAATGGCAGAAAAACGAAACCAGCTTAAAATTTATTAATCTTGTAAAACGCCGATTTTCAAATGAGTGATTCAGGGAAATTAATTTTGGTTCCGACACCCATCGGCAACCTCGAAGACATTACGCTGCGTGCAATAAACGTACTGAAAAGTGTCGATATGATTTTGGCCGAAGACACCCGTGTTTCGGCGCGGTTGCTAAAGCATCTCGAAATTGATAAGAAGCTGACTCCACACCATAAATTTAACGAGCACAAAACAATAAACTCGTTGGTTTCGAGACTTCTGCAAGGCGCGCAAATTGCAATGATTTCTGATGCCGGTACACCGGCAATTTCCGACCCCGGCTTTTTGTTGGTGCGAGCCTGTGTAGAAAACAATATTGAAGTTGAGTGCCTGCCCGGAGCTACCGCATTAATTCCGGCACTGGCAGTTTCGGGGCTGCCCACCGAAAAATTTGTTTTCGAAGGATTTTTACCGCAAAAAAAAGGTCGCCAAAAGAGGTTAACTCAACTTGCCGAAGAGTCGCGTACCATTGTTTTTTACGAATCGCCCTACCGGTTGGTAAAAGCATTAAACCAGTTCGCCGAGTTTTTTGGCCCCGGCAGGCGTGCCGTTGTTTGTCGCGAAATATCGAAAATATACGAAGAGAAAAAACGCGGAACAGTAACCGAACTTTCAGATTATTATACAGCCAATCCGCCCAAAGGCGAAATTGTTATTGTTGTTGAAGGAAAATCGGCTAAATAGTTTTTTAGTGTGGAGGTTTTCGAACTGCCGGCGAAAGAATGAAACCCGGATCGCCGTGGGTCTAACTTTCGCGGAACGGCTACAAAAGGAGATGTATATCGAGAAACAACATTTTTATTACTCACCCTGAGGGAGAGCCATAAAAGATAAACAATGAGATATTAAACTATATTATAATGGTTCGGTACATTTTTATAAACAGAGAATTACAAGGCATAAAGTGGTTGTTGTAATTTGATAAATATCAAACCTTTGCAGCTTTGCGAGAAACAAAAATTTAACTAAGTATTGATATTATATGCGAAGGAAATAAAAATTTGCAGCACGCAACTTTGTAAATTAGAAAATGAGAAAAAAATACACTCACCTGTTTTTCGACTTGGATAATACCCTTTGGGATTTTAAAACCAACTCGAAATTGGCAATGCAAATTACTTTTGCTCATTTCGAACTTGCACGAAAACAGATCGATTTCGACACCTATTATAATGTATTCGAAAAACACAACCACGCCCTTTGGGAAAGTTACCGAAAAAACGAGGTGGATAAAAAGGAGCTGATAAAGAGACGATTCTCCGAAACGTTTTTAGAACTAAAAGTAGAAGGCCCCGAAGCAGAGGTGATGAATGCTTTTTACCTCGATGAAATGGCAAAGCAAAAAGTACTCTACCCGGGAGTTTTCGAATTGCTCCACGATTTAAAAGACAAACAGTACCGGCTGAATATTATTACCAATGGTTTTAAAGAGGTTCAAAATAAAAAGATGGAATTTTCGGGACTAAAAGAGTTTTTTGATAAAATTTTTACTTCGGAAGAGGTGAAAAAACCGAAACCTGCACGCGAGATTTTTGAGCATGCAATAAAATCGTCGAATGCAAAAAAAGAGAAAAGCATAATGATTGGCGACGATTGGGATGTGGATATTGCAGGTACCTTGAATTTTGGTATCGATGCCATTTATATTGGTAACTGTTTAAATAACGATTTTGTTGATAAACAAAAGTCAAGAAAAGCGGTCAAAAATGTTTATTGTTTCGAAACAATAAAAAAGATGCACAATTTCTTTTCTCGCCAATATTGAATTCGTTAATCTCCTTCAAATTTATATCAAATTGAAAGCAGAACCGAGTTATTTGTGTCAATTTTTCAGCCAAATAGTTCATTCGTTTAATATTGTCAATTGGAGACGAAAATGTTCAAAAACTGATTGTCCAAATTCATTTTACTTTCCTTGCTATACGTGCGTTCGTTGTTGTTGGAAATACAGTAAAATAAATTTCATTTTTTTTTTAGGTTACAATTCTTTTTATAAATTTGTCGCGTTAATGTTTTTTAACATTTATGAAATCAAGGATTGTGAATTATCAAATTATTTAAAAATTGGCGGTTGTGCATTGGGGGATGCATAATGGCTGCAAATTGAATTTTTGAATTATTTATATATGCTGTTTAATTATTAATTTAAAACTATTTCTATGAAAAAAATTGCGTTTTTTTTATCGATTCTCCTATTCATGGGAACATTGGTGGCAAATGCTCAGACGAGGGATATTACCGGTACGGTAACCTCAACCGAGGATGGACAACCAATACCCGGGGTTTCGGTATCGGTTAAGGGCACTACCCTTGGTACGATTACCAGTATCGATGGAGTTTTCGAACTGAAAATTCCTCAGGATGCAAAAGCTTTGGTAGTTAGTTTTGTAGGTATGAAAACTCAGAATGTTGAGTTGACTTCTGCAAACGATTACAAAATTGCATTGAAGCCTGATCTTGTTGGAATCGACGAGGTAGTTGTTACTGCAATTGGTATTGAGCGTTCGTCTCGTGAAGTTGGTTACGCGATGAGCAGTATCAGCGACGAGCAACTGAACATGGCCAAATCTCCTACTATTTCGGGAGGTCTTGTTGGTAAAGTTGCCGGGTTGCAAATTACAACTGTTAGTACAGGAGTAAATCCAAGCCAAAGGGTAATTCTAAGAGGTAACCGGTCGTTAACCGGAAACAACCAGGCTCTTTTGGTATTAGACGGAGTTCCTGTTTCGTTAAGTTATTTAACTTCGTTAAACCCGAACGATGTAAAAGACATCAGTATTTTGAAAGGTGCAAATGCATCGGCTCTTTATGGATCTGACGCTGCAAACGGTGTTATTATGGTAACAACCAAGCAGGGTAGCAAAGAGAGTATTCAAGTTCAGTTTAGTAACACAACTACTTTCGATAAAGTAGCTTATTTGCCTGAATTCCAAACTCGTTTTGGAACCGGTTCTTCGAGCGATGCTTATGGCAACCCTGTATTCGAAGCTTACGAAAACCAGCAGTATGGTGATGAATTTGATGGTGAGATGAGAGGCATTGGCCGCCCCGATGAATATGGCAGAATGCAAGAAGTTCCTTACTCCGCAATTCCCGGCGAAAAAGAAAAAGCTTTCGATACCGGTATGACCATCCAAAACGACCTTTCGTTTTCTGCCGGAGACGACAAAAGTACTTTTTTCGCTTCTATACAGGATGCGGTTATTAAAGGGTTAGTTCCCGGAGATGACTTAAGAAGAGATGCTATTCGTTTAAATGGCTCGAGAAAATACAAAGGATTTAAAGCCACAGGTAATGTAAACTTTACGCATACCGAAGACGAAATCACTGTAGCGAATTTCCTTTGGCCTATCTACAACACCGGTCAAAACATTCCGTTAACCAGTTATTCCGATTGGCGGACCCCTTCTACTCCGGAGAAAACAAACTGGGCCGACATTAACCACTATTACAACGACTATTACAACAACCCGTACACCGAGAAGGATAAAAACCGCAGAAAGAGAAGACGCGACCAGTTAATTGGTACATTAACTCTTTCTCAGGATATTACTTCGTGGTTAAACGGAATGGTAAGAAGTTCACTCTCATTATATAACAGTACTTATAAAACTACGCACGAAGCGTGGGATTTCTCGTACTGGGCAGAGCACGAGTCAGGAAGATCGAACTCAAGCGGTGGCGATGTAAAAGCCAGTGTTTCTGACGGTTCTATTTATGAATTCCGTTGGACAAACGACTTTATTTTAACTGCAAACAACGAGTTTGGCGATTTTAAACTAACAACCATTTTAGGAGCTACTACCCGTTCAACTTTTTACAATAAGCTAGCAGCTAGTGCTTCTGCACTCGAAGTTCCAGGGTTGTACAATGTTAGTAACCGTCTTGGAGAACTTGGTGGTGGTCAGTACTATTCTGAAACACGCAGAATGGGTGTTTTTGGCGATTTAACCTTAGGATTTAAAAACTTCTTATTTTTGCACGCCAGTGGTCGTAACGACTGGGATTCAAGATTAGACCCTTCGCAATGGTCGTTCTTCTACCCGGGTGTTGATGTATCGTTTGTATTTACCGAAGCAATTCCGGCATTGGCTGACAACAGTGTTCTCAGTTATGGAAAATTACGTGGTGGTATTGCAAAAGTAGGTAGTATTAACATTAAGCCTTATTCTCTTGAGAATAACTTCGAAGTTACAGGAGGTTTCCCTTACGGAGATTTAACTGCACACTCAATTAGTGGTTCGTTAAAGAACAGATATTTGGAACCTGAATTTACCCTTTCGAAAGAGATTGGAATGGATTTAAATTTCTTCGAATCAAGAATTAATCTTGAAATGGCTTATTACTCAATGAGTACAACAAACCAAACATTACCTGCTCAAATTCCTTACAGCTCGGGTTACAGCTCGATGTTTGTAAATGCAGGTGAGATGAAAAACAGTGGTTTTGAGGTTGAATTAGGCTTGGTTCCTGTATCAACAAAAGATTTCCGTTGGGACATAAATGTTAACTATGCAAACTGGCACAGTTTAGTTGTATCGCTTACCGATGAATTCGACGAATTGTCGTTAACAAAAAACTTCGTTTATGCAATTAAAGGGCAACCATATCCGGTAAATAAAGCTTCCGATTTCGACAGAGATCCTCAGGGACGAGTTATTGTTGATGCCAAAACAGGATTACCAACAAAAAGTACCGATTTGGTCGTTACCGGACAAACTACTCCAAAACATATTTTAGGGTTACAAACCTACTTAAGGTATAAAGGATTTACAGCAGGAATCTCTGCTGAATACCGTGGAGGTTTTGTTCTACGCAGTGGACCAGGACGCGACATGATGTTCCCCGGTATTTCAGCTGTTTCTGCTTCTGCCGGTCGCGAGCGTTTTGTATTTCCTAACTCGGTTATTAATGTAGGTACTGCCGACAATCCGGAGTATGTAGAGAATACAAATATAACTACTAACGATGGTAACGTCGATTTCTGGACACAAACCTATAGAGGCGTTTCTCGTCCTTTCGTTACTAACGCTGCTTTCTGGAAAATACGCGAATTAAGCTTATACTACGATGTTCCTGAACGTTTCTTGACATCGGGAACCGGCGGTTTTGTTAAAGGTGTAAAAGCCGGTTTTGTAGGAAGAAACTTGTTTATGTTCTTACCCGATTCGAATATGTATGGCGATCCTGAAGCGAATAATGGTAATGATAATGCTGTTGGATATGCTCCTCCAGCTGCTATTCCACCATCGAAATCTTATGGATTTAACGTAACTATCACATTCTAATAAATTAAAAACGAAATAAGATGAAAAAAATTAGAATATATTTATTATCAATACTTTTACTCGCAGGAGTAACAGGATGTACAGAGTGGTTAGACGTTAATCAAAATCCTAACAGTTTAACCAAATCGACAAAAGACCTTGTTCTGACAGGTGCTGAAAAACAATTTGCAGAACGTCAGCAACTTGGCGCAGGGTTCTCGTTATTGGGAGCATGGATTGGTTACTATGGTCACTCTGGCGGTTGGTCGGGTTGGAACAATGTAAAAAGTTACAACATGACCTCTTCTGACTATAACGGATTCTTTACAGGCCCTTATTTAGGCGAACTGAAAAGTTTAAAATATGTTGAAGAGCAAGGAGTTGTTGATGGAAATCCTGCTTATGTAGCCGTTGCCAGAATTATGCGATCGGCTCTTTTTCAAAGAATTGTAGATACCTATGGAGATGTTCCTTACTTTGAAGCCATTCAGGGATTTGAGGGGAATACCCAACCGGTTTACGACGACGCCAAGACAATTTATGAAGACTTGGTTGTTCAGTTAGACTCAGCAATTATCTTTTTGAAACAAGCAGAAGATGCTACTCTGCTTCTTGAAGCTAAAAACGATATTATTGCAGGTGGAGATCTTACTCTTTGGAAGCAATATGCGAATACTTTGAAATTGCGTATTTTATTGCGTCAGGCAGAAATGGCTGATCGTCAATCGTACATCAATTCGAATATGAATTTCGATGACGCAGGTTTCTTAACCGAGTCGCTTACCGCAAATCCCGGATACATTGCCAACCAAGACGGTAAAATGAATCCTATTTATGGCTATGGTAAAGACTACAAAGGAAACTTAACAAATGCAAACCAACAATATGGGTTAAATATTTTCTTGCTAACCTTATATAAAGATAACGGAGACCCACGTTTAGAAATGTGTTGGGAACCTGGAGTCTCTTCTGAAGATTACAGTCACGGACTTCAGTTAGGTGTAAACGGTGCTGTTGAAGACCACTGGAAAGAAGCTGCAATTAGAATGGGCCCCGGCATCTACGGTGCCAGCGACGACGATGTTACTGTAATGTCGATTGTTGAAACCGATTTCTTAATTGCAGAAGCTTTGGCTCGTGGCTATAACTTATCTTCAGCCGGTGTTTCCAGTACTGCCGAAGAGATGTTTAAAAAAGGTATTGAAGATTCGTTTAACTACTATGCTGCACGAGCAGGAGTTGACGATACTGCCCCGTTATTAGATAAATATATGGGTGCTGAAGGAACATTAAAAGGCGAAGCTGCCTGGGATGCTTCAAACCCTGTTCGTTCTATTATGTATCAAAAATACATTGCCGGTGTTGGTCTTTATCATTACGAAACATGGGCCGATTACCGCAGAACAGGATATCCTGACCCACTGGATCCGACAGTTGTAAATAACTCTATGATTTCTTACTACTTTAACATTGTAAGAGCACAGGTTCCGGTACGTATGTTATATACTCAAAAAGAGTTAGATATAAATTCTGAAAATGTAAAAGCAGCTATCGATAAAACCGGAGTTCCTTACAACTCTGAATTTATTATGGATGCCAAGATTTTCTGGGATGTTAAATAGTACTAGTGTAAATAATAAATTGAATATAAAATGAATACATTAAGAAAAATATTTGTATCAATAACAGCCGTTGCACTGCTTTTCTTAACATCTTGTTTAGATGATAAGGACGTGAATGAGTTTAATGGTGTGATGACACCTGACTTTGCTGCAACTCCGTATGTTGTTGATTTTAACGAAATGCCTAACTCTGCAGGTTATGTTATTCGAACGTTTCCGGGAACAACCGATCCCGATCAGTTTTATACTGCAAAATTCAGAGTTAATCTTTCATCGCCATGGCAATTGAAGAAAGACTTGGTTGTTACCGTAAAACTTGATGATGAAGCTGCAACTAAATTTGCTGCCGAACATCCTGGATTTACTGTTTTAAATTCTTCAAAACATACGTTTACTTCAACCACAGTTACTATTCCTGCTGGCGAAAGAGAAGTTGAGTTTCCTGTAGATTTCTACACAAAAGGACTATCGGCCGACGACAAATATGTAGTTGCATTTACAATTACAGGAACCGATAATCCTGATATTATTATAAGTGGTAATTTTGGAACTCAGTATGTAAAAGTTGGTGTAACTAACCTTTTCCATGGCACTTACGATGTAGATGCATTGTGGTTGTATCACGGTAGCACTGATTACTCGGCATACGCTAAAAATCCAGTTGATTTTGGAACACTTTCTTCGAGAAAGATTCTTACAAATTATACTTATGCTCCTTGGGGTAACTTTATAATTGAAGTAGATCTCGATAATCCACAAACTATTGATGGACACGATAACGCTTACAAAATAACAGTTACCGTTGAAGACGATGAAGCAAACAGTGTACAAATGGATGATTACGACGGTGGTGTTTGGAACTACTGCTGGCAAACCAGCGATAACAAATGGCACTTTAAAATTGCCGAGAAATATTACTCTAATATCTCAGCAAACACTTACGATCAACAATAGTTTTAATTAACGATAAAATATAAAGCCATCCGTCGTTTGACGGGTGGCTTTTTTTGTTTACAGTACAACATTTTTGCCGATTTAATAACCCACTTCTTTCACAACCACTAAATTATACATCAAACAATTGTTGTATTGCTGATAAGAATCACCTTTTGTTTTTGTTATTTTTTTACTTTTATGCGCTTTATTGAAGAATATTTTAAACAGAAACAGAAACCAAAAATGAAAACAGTCTTGTTGTTCCTTTTTTTTATGTCTGCATTTATCACTTATGCAGCCAACGAATCAGAAAATATTTTAAATAAAGAAGAAAATACGGGTACACCCGATGCTGCAGAACCTAAGTTTTCTATTTTGCGAATGCAAAATAAAGTTATTGCCGGTCTGGAAGTTGCAGTAAATCCATCGCAAACACTTACCGATGAATTTATTATGCGAACAGTAGCAAATTTTAGAATTGGCTACCGTTTAGACAGGCATGTTTTAACCGGATCGCTGGGTGTAGAATTCACCGATGAAATGTTTATGCCCATTACAATAGACTATAAGTACTACTTTAACAAAGACCATGTTTGGGCACCGTACGTTTATGGACAGGCCGGATACAGCTGGCATTTAAAAGGAAATATTAATTCGCGGTACAACACATCGAAATATGCACAATACGACCCCGGAGCATTAGCCTCTGTTGGCGTTGGCTACTCTTATACAACAACTCTGAATGAGTTTTATTTCTCGCTTGGCTACTCGTACCGTAAATATGTAAAAGCTGTACCGGGCAGTCAAAACGAGGAGATGATTCGAACAGATATGTCGATGAATGGTGTGTCGATAAATATTGGCGTTAATTTTTAATTCTATAGAAAATGAAAAAATTAGCAGTTTTCAGTCTCCTCTTTTTTGCTTTTACTGCAATTGCCTTTTCGCAATACAATTGCAAGGTTTTAGTTAAAAATCTACAGGGACAATACAACGGCAAATGTAAAAAAGGATTAGCGCACGGCGAGGGCTCGGCAAAAGGTGTCGATTCGTATGTCGGGACTTTTAGAAAAGGTTACCCGAATGGTTTTGGTGTTTATACCTATAGCGACGGGTCGAACTATATTGGTAAATTTAAAAAGGGGCTAAAAGATGGTTATGGGTTGCTTAACAAAGTAACTAAATCGGGCGATGTTGTTCAGAACTATGGTCTCTGGATTGCCGATTCGCTAATTGTTCCAAACGATTCAAGAGCATTGTTTAAAGTAAATAAAAGTAAGGGAATTAATGTTGTCGACCCGAACTTAACCCGCGATGCTGCTGTTAAAAATCAGGTCTGGATTCATTTTCAGCAGCGTGGAGCTCCCGACAAATCTGTTGTTATTCAAGATGCAGAAATATCGAATGGGAAACGGATAGATACAAAGAAACGCTCGCTAAATACATTGGTTGCTTTCGACGATATTAATGAATTTCCGGTTACTGTAAAACTTAATTATCAGATTGATAAACCTGAAAAGTTGGTACCGGTAGATTGTAGTCTCGAAATAATCCTATTTACTGCAGGTCGTTGGGAAATTTATTTAAATCAATAGTTATTACGTCTTTCTCTTTTTCTTTTTAGCTGCCGGAAACAATACATTATTCAATATTAAACGGTATCCCGGCGAGTTGGGATGCAGGCTTAAATCGGTAGGCGGGTCGCCAACCAGATGCCGGTAATCTTCCGGGTCGTGTCCCCCATAAAATGTCCAGAATCCTTTTCCTCTTTCGCCATGAATATAACGTGCTTCGTGAGCCGGTTTATTCTCGCCCATAATTAAAACATTGGGCTTAATTACCTCTTCCCTAAAAGCTGTTGTTTGTCCCATAAACCCTTTTATCAGATTTTTATGATTCTGACAAAGCATCGTAGGAATCGGATCCCATTTTGCCGAGAAATCGAAAAGTGTAAAATAGTCGTTTTCGCGTGCTACTTTTCGGGTATTTGTTGCATCGATATTCGAAAACTCGTAAACATACGGGCTCTCTTCGAGTTTAAAATTGCGGAAAGCCAGAGTGCGCGAAAAGTCAAGTTTTTCCTGTGCATTTTTATCGGCAGGGTCGCCGTCGAACATTGGGGCACAAATATCTACTCCGGTAGCTGCCAGCGCAATGTCATAAGTATCGGTAGCAGCACACATGGCAAACAGAAAACCACCCCGCTCAATGTATTTCTCTATCTTTTGCACCACAAACGATTTTAATTCCGACACTTTTAAAAACCCAAGGTTTTTTGCCAATTCGCGATCATTTCTCACCTCCTCCTGATACCAGGGTGTGTGTTGATAGACCCGCCAGAACTTTCCATGTTGTCCGGTAAAATCTTCGTGGTGCAGATGTAGCCAGTCGTATTCGCTGAGTTTCCCATCTAAAATCTCACCGTCGTAAACAATATCGTACGGAATTTCGGCATAGGTAAGAACCAATGTAACTGCATCGTCCCAGGGTTGTTTGTTGGGCGGAGAATAAACGGCAATTTTTGGCGCTTTATTCATGGCTACGGCATCCATATTTACATCGGGTTTTGCAATCTCGTTTAAAATAGCCGACGTTTGCGCATCGGTAATCGACTCGAAACTAACTCCACGAATTGTACATTCATTCTCAATTTCAGGATATTGCTGAATAAGAAAACTTCCCCCTCTATAATTCAATAACCATTTTACTTCAACACTCTTTTCAAGTGTCCAGTACGCAATTCCATAGGCTTTTAAATGGTCTTTCTGACTGTCGTCCATAGGAATTAAAATGTACATACTCCTTGCTTCAAAAGAGAAAAGAAGAACAAAGAAAACAAAGAATATTTTTATTCGATATAAATTCATAGTTGCTCTTTATATTGAGTGTTAAAACGGAGTATCGGAAGTATTAGCCTTTTGGGTATCGAAATTGTTATTGCTCGATATTCCGGCAGCAGCTTCTTCGTCGTCATTCATTTTCGAGCTAAATGTTTTTGCTTCGCCACCAAATCCCGAATCAAATTGAGTCTCCATATCGCTAAATTTAGCCAGTTCTTTTTTGAATCGTAAATGAACATCGGCGGTTGCACCGTTACGGTGCTTGGCAATAATAATTTCGGCAACTCCTAAGAGCGAATTTCCCGAATCGTCTTCGGTCATTCCAAAATATTCGGGCCGGTGAATAAAAGTAACAATATCGGCATCCTGTTCAATTGCTCCCGATTCGCGTAAATCGGAAAGTTGCGGACGTTTTCCCTCGCGCGATTCTACCGAGCGGTTGAGCTGCGAAAGTGCAACAATTGGCACATCGAGCTCTTTTGCAATGGCTTTTAACGAGCGCGATATCATGCTCACCTCCTGCTCGCGGCTGCCGCGTGTATCGGTTCCGGCAGTCATTAGCTGCAGGTAATCTACAATAATTATTTGAATATCGTATTGCATTTTTAACCGGCGGCACTTTGCTCTTAACTCAAAAATAGAGAGTGCCGGTGTGTCGTCGATAAAGAGCGGTGCATTATCGAGTGCTTTAATTCTTTGGTTAAGTTGTTGCCATTCGTACTCTTCCAGTCTTCCTGTTTTAATTTTTTCGGCACCCAACTCGGTCTCTGCCGAAATGAGCCGGTTAACCAACTGAATTGACGACATTTCGAGCGAAAATATTGCCACCGGACGATTGTGGTCGACAGCAATGTTACGCGCCATGGAAAGAACAAAAGCTGTTTTTCCCATTGCCGGGCGGGCTGCAATAATAATTAAATCGGTGCGTTGCCAGCCCGATGTAATCCGGTCGAGGCCGGTAAAACCCGACGGAACACCACTCAACCCATCTTTTTGGTTACGGGCTTTTTCTATTTGCTGAATGGCTTCAATCAGAACAGGCTTTATTGGGCGTGTCTCTTTTTTTATGTTTCCCTCGGCAACTTTAAACAACGACGACTCGGAGAAGTCAATTAAATCGTCAACATCAATGGTATCGTCGTACGATTTGGTTTGAATTTCGGAGGAGACCCTGATTAGTTCACGCTGAATAAATTTTTGTGCAATAATTCGTGCGTGAAATTCGGTGTGTGCTGCCGAGGCCACCCTGCGTGTTAACTGTGTAATGTAACCCGGGCCGCCAATTTCGTCTAACTGTTCGCGGTCTTTTAACTCTTGCGTAACCATTAAAAGGTCAACCGGCTTCTCTTTCCCCGAGAGTTTTTTTATGGCGTCGAATATTTTCTGATGCTCTTCTTTGTAAAAACTGGGTGTGTCAATAATATCGGCAACAGTTATGTAAGCATCGCGCTCGAGCATTAATGCACCTAAAACGGCCTCTTCCACATCAATTGCCTGCGGTGGTAACTTGCCGTATTGTGCATTTATCTGGTCGATACTAATTTGTGAATTGGTTTTTTTCTTTTCAGCCATATTTTTTTGTAATAGAGAATTCAAAAGTACTAATTTTGATTAGGTGGAAAGAAAAATATGAGGAACTTTTAAGTTTGTTTTTTAACGATTGCTATTCACAATTGTTAATTAACAAAGTTGCATAAAGTTAAAGAGGATTTTCGAGAGGAATCTATTGATTTTAATTTGGCTTTTAACAACCTCACTATAAACTGTCATTTGTTTTTTTCAACTTTCGTACTACTTTCGCCTTATAAATGTTTAATTAAAAATTACTACTGTGAAACACTTTATAATTCTGTTTATTCTGATTGCCCAAATTGCTGCTGCGCAACAAACCGAAATGAGTTTAAAAGACGCCATTCAGGGAAGATACACCTATCTGCGCCCTTCCACTTTGCGCGGTGTTGCCTGGCAAACAAACACGGTTTATACATTTACCAGCGAGAAAACACTCTGGGCTGAAACCGTTAAGAAGGGCGACAAGAAAGCGCTCTTAACTGCCGATGAACTGAGTAAAATTACCGGCGTTAACTTTCCCCGTTTCCCAAGATATAAATGGTTAAACAGTTCCGATATTTTAGTAAAAACACCCAGTACCTATTTAGTTGTTAATGGAATTAATAAGCAACTGAAATATAAAATAGTATTGCCCAAAACTGCGGCGAATACTGTGTTTAATGCAGCAGGTAAATTTGTTTCGTTTACAGAAGGCAACAATTTGTTTGTTGCATTCCAGAACGGGGAAATAGTTCAAATTACCACCGACGGAGGCAACGGAATTGTAAACGGCCAGTCGGTACACCGGAATGAGTTTGGAATAACTAACGGTATTTTTAATTCGCCCAAAGGCAATTTTATTGCTTTTTATCGAAAAGACGAGTCTATGGTTCGCGATTATCCGCTTGTCGATTTTATGGCGCGCGAAGCCGAACCGAAACCTGTAAAATATCCAATGGCCGGAATGGCAAGCCATCACGTAACACTGGGAGTTTACAACATAAAAACCGGTAAAACCATATTTCTGAAAACCGGAAAGCCACTCGACCATTTTCTTACCAATGTGGCGTGGTCGCCAAACGAAGAGAATATTTATATGGCCGAACTAAACCGTAAACAAAATTATATGCAGTTAAACTGCTATCGTGTGGCAACGGGCGAAAAAGTAAAAACACTCTTCGAAGAGAAATCGGATAAATATGTCGAACCGCTTTTCCCAATTCAGTTTTCTAAAGTAAACGAAAAAGAGTTTTACTATCTGAGCAGAAAAGATGGATGGTTTCATATTTATAAATACAATACCGATGGCGTTCTTATTCAACAAATTACAAAAGGGAAGTGGGAGGTAACCTCAATTCTTGGATTCGACCCAAAAGAGAAAAATGTATTTGTGCAAGCTACAAAAGACAGTCCTATTGAAAACAATATTTATAAGGTTGAAATTAAGAGTGGGAAAATAGTGCGCCTTACTCCCGAAAAAGGAATACATCGGGGAGTTCTTAGTACCGAAGCCGCGAATATTATTGATTTCTGGAATGCCACTGCGGTTCCGGGGAAAGTAGATTTAATTTCGGCAAAAGGAAAAATTATACGCAATCTACATACTGCCAGCGACCCGTTGAAGAATTACAATCTTGGCGAAAACAGTTTAGTGAAATTAAAAACAAAAGATGGCAAAACCGATCTGTATGGACGTTTAATAAAACCTGTAAATTTCGACCCTGAAAAAAAATATCCGGTAGTGGTTTATGTATACGGAGGTCCGCATTCGCAACTTGTAAACAGCGGTTGGCACAACAGTGCTCGCTGGTGGCAATACTACATGGCCTCGAAGGGGTATATTGCTTTTACTCTCGACGGACGTGGCACAAATAATCGAGGGCGCGATTTCGAAACAGCAGTGCACCGACAACTCGGCGTACTCGAAACCGAAGATCAGATGCAGGGAATTGAATACCTGAAATCGTTACCTTTTGTCGATGTCGACCGGATAGGGGTTCACGGTTGGAGTTTTGGTGGATTTATGACACTGAATTTAATGTTGCGCCATCCCGAGACATTTAAAGTTGGTGTGGCCGGTGGTCCCGTAGTCGACTGGAGTATGTACGAAATAATGTATGGCGAGCGGTATATGGATATGCCGCAGGAGAATCCGGAAGGATACAAAAATTCGAATATGACCAATTATGTTTCTAACCTGAGCGGAAAACTGATGCTGATACACGGTGTGCAAGATAAAACGGTGGTTATGCAACACAGTATGAAATTCTTACGTGCCTGCATTGAACAAAATAAACAGGTCGACTTTTTTGCATATCCCACACATCCTCATAATGTTAGCGGTGTCGACCGTTTGCATCTAATGGAAAAAGTAAGTCGCTATTTTTTCGACTTTTTGTAGCACGAGCAATACTATTCGCAACCCAAATAGTTTTTCGGGTTTTAAAATAAAAAATACCCCCTAAAAAAAGAAAAGGGAAAAATAAAGAACAACCTAAAAGTGTAATCTATAAGCTATATAGTTTGAGTATTTTCTCAAACCACTTC
>WGCT01000569.1 GCA_015493625.1 Draconibacterium sp.
ATGTGTATAAGAGACAGGTTAAAAGGTACAGATCCTGCAAATGCCAAAGCTCCTCAAGGAGAGAAATGCAAATAAAATTTAGTAAATAAATAAAAAAGGGAAATATTTATTTCCCTTTTTTATTCCAATATTTTTGAACATATGTCTGACAAGGATATTTCATTCAGAGATCGCCCGATAAACATGGACGAAAAAGGCGGAAGAAAGTGGGTTTATGCAAAAAAGCCAAAAGGGAAATGGTACACTCGCCGAACAATTTTCAGCATTTTTGTTTTGCTGTTTTTTATTGGTGCTCCGTTTATTAAAATAAATGGGCATCCGTTTATTTTACTCGATATTGCCTCACGAAAATTCATTATTTTCGGAGCTATTTTTTGGGCGCAAGACACCTTTATTCTCGCACTTTTAATGCTTTCGTTTGTATTGTTTATAGTTTTGTTTACTGTAACTTTCGGACGTTTGTGGTGCGGATGGGCATGCCCGCAAACCATCTTTTTAGAGATGGTTTTCAGAAAAATTGAATACCTGATTGAAGGCGATTATAAAAAGCAATATAAACTGAACAGCGGCCCGTGGACAACCGAAAAAATTATAAAGAAATTGATAAAACATACCGTTTTTATTTTTATTTCTATAGCCATGACCAACACCTTTTTACTTTGGTTTATCGGTCCCGAAAAATGGTGGGTGATGGTAAACGAACCCCTCAGCAAGCATCTTTCGGGCTTTCTGATTATGTTGGCAGTTTCGGGAGTCTTTTACTGGATTTACTCATTCTTTCGCGAGCAAATTTGTACAATGGTTTGTCCGTACGGACGGATGCAGGGTGTTTTGCTCGACTCGAAATCGGTAATTGTTACTTACGACTATAAACGTGGCGAACCACGTGGAGCAAAAGGAGAGGGAGACTGTATCGACTGCCGGCAGTGTGTTGCCGTTTGCCCAACCGGAATTGATATAAGAAATGGAACCCAACTCGAGTGCATCAACTGTTCGGCCTGTGTCGACCAGTGTAATTCGGTAATGCGAACGGTAAAAAAACCGGAGGGATTGATACGTTTCGACTCGGAAGAGGGAATTAAACACGGGCATACTACCATTTGGAATGCGCGGAACAAAGCCTATTCGGTAGTTTTACTAATATTGTTTTCGTTTTTTGTTTATACGCTCTTAACGCGTCCGGCAATAGAAACTACCATTTTGCGTACTCCCGGTTTATTGTATCAGGTAAATGCCGATAGTACAATTTCTAATGTATACAACATTAAAATTATTAATAAAACGCACGATAAAATACCGCTCGAGATACGACTGCTCTCGCATAAGGGAGTGATAAAAATGGCAGGAAATTCGATGGATGTTAAAGACCAGTCGATGTTCGAATCAACATTTATTTTGTTTATTTCACGTGCCGAATTAAAAAGCGATAACACCGAAGTGGAGTTTGGTATTTATAGCAATGGCGAGTTAATCGAAACCTATAAAACTTCCTTTGTCAGCCCCTAACTCAGGGTGTCTGTTTTTTTATAAAGAAAGAAATTTGCAAAGACTGGCAGGTTTCTTTCTTTTTTGTTTTAACTTTTCAGAAAAATTATTTGGTTTGAGTTTTAATAGATTGTTAGATTTTTAGTTAGCAATAATTAAGAAAAAGAATCAACCTTAGTAAGAACAAGTAAAATTAATCACGTGAAAAAGTTTATAACAATTGGATTTATTTTGTTCGGAATTATTTCCCTAAGTGCTCAAGATTACTTCAAAATTGATACAGTTAATATATCTTGGAATGAACGGGTAGAATATGGCGAACCACCAACCAGTGTTATACAAAAGTATATTATAACTGGCGATACTATAATCGATGGATTAAAATATTTCAAAATATTAGAGACATCAAACGAAGTAAGTAGGTATATTGGTTGTTTCAGAGAGGAAAATAAGATTGTGAAATATATTGGTGAAGATTATTGGGGATTTCACTCAGATACAGCTGTCGTTCTGTATGATTTTAATAAAACAATAGGCGATACAATATATACAGGGACTTGGCATCAAAATATTATCGTTGCAATAGATTCAGTATTAATTGAAAATACATATCGGAAGCAATTTTCAATGAAGTATGGGCAAAAATGGATTGAAGGCATAGGAAGTACATTTGGTTTTAGATATCCTATGACTGCTATTCCAACATGCTATTGGGAGTGCGAATTAGCTTGTTTTAAAAAAGAAGAAAACGTAATTTATTTAAATCCAAGGTTTACCGATTGTGAAACCTTAACAAATATTAATAGCAAGGAAATTATTCTTGGGTTAACCGTTTTTCCAAATCCATTGGCAAATGGAGAGGATTTAACTATTTTTAGTACTTCGGGGCAAATAGAAAGCATAGAAATTTTTAGTTTATCAGGTGGACTTGTTTTTTCAAAGTCATATGAAAAGAGTTATGAAGTATTAATTAATACATTAGGATTTAAAACAGGTTTTTTTATACTTAAAGTTGTATCAGAAAATGGTTTTAATATCAAGAAAATTATCATAGAATAACTATTGCTAACACGCGGTAATACGCAATGCGGGAATGTGGTGATTTGAGCATTAATAGATTTAATAAACAGTTTAATAACTTGAAAGGTGATTACTCTAAAACCTGCACTATGCTTGCCGCAATCGATATGAGACACAAGACAAAAACTAAACTGCAGAACATCAACTATTTGACGGAATTATGGACATTAAAGTAT
>WGCT01000570.1 GCA_015493625.1 Draconibacterium sp.
ACGAAGAGGTGTTCCGTTTCGAACAAAGAATTTTGCCATTGGCAGTCGCATGGAACACCCGCAAGAGTTAATAAACCTGGCTCAATGGGGGGTTAAAAAACTACCCGGAATTAAAGCTGCCGAGTACCGTTTAACTTCGCGTGCCGATGGTAATCATCAGGTTTTTTCGTTTTGTATGTGCCCGGGAGGTGTAGTGGTGCCCGCAACTGCCTACGCAAATACAAATATTGTTAACGGAATGAGTTTTTACAAACGCGGGGGCCGTTTTGCAAATGCCGCCTGCGTTGCCGGTATTCACCCCGACGAGCTGGCAGGGAAAACCGTTTCGCCCATTGAAGCACTGGAAAACCTGCAAAACCTGGAGAACGATTTTTATCTCTTTTCGAACAGTTACAACGCCCCAATTTGTTCTATTTCTGATTTTTTAAAAGAGAAAAGCCACAATAACAATTTCGAAAGTAGTTATCCGCTGGGACTTCAACCGGCACCTCTTTGGGAGATGCTCCCGGCAACAATTGTAAAATCGATGCAGGCCGGGCTACTCGACTTTAACCGAAAAATAAGAGGATTTGAAACCGGTAATCTTTTAGGGTTCGAGAGTAAAACTTCGTCGCCGGTACAGGTAATACGCGAAAAAAACGGACGGGTCGAAAATTTTAAAAACCTGTATATGATTGGCGAAGGAAGCGGATATGCAGGCGGAATAATTTCGAGTGCTGCCGATGGGATTAAAGCAGCAATGAGTTTAATTGAACGCTTTTCATAAGCTCAATGTGAAACACTAAAGTTCACGCACACTTCCCGAGCCGGTTACCGACGAGTCGATACTTGGATTTCCCTTGTAATAAACATTGCCCGAGCCTGCAATTCGAGCTTTTATCGCTCCGTTTGAAGTAATTGAGCAACTCCCCGACCCCAAAGTATGAACAACCACATTTGAAGCTTCGAAATTTTTAGCATTAATATTTCCCGAGCCCGAAATGGCTGCCTTTAGTTCGTCGGCAATACCACCGCTTTTAATGTTAATAGTTCCCGAGCCTGAAACCGATGCTGAGATGCGCTTTGTTTTCAAGTTTTCGAAAGTAATATCCCCGCTTCCACTCACATACAAATCGATAATTCGCGACTTTATATCTTCAAGGAAGATACTTCCCGAGCCCGAAACCGAAAGTTTATCAACTTCGGGAACGGTAATATGAATCTCTATTGCTCCCGGATGAAAGTCGTTCCGAAAAAGGTTTTTATTTGGAAAGCGAATAATTAATGCCCGCCCTTTTACTTCTGTAATCAACTCATCTAATGTCGACGCTTTTGCACCAACAACTACTTTTTGTTCGTCGCCTTGCTCAATATAAACTTTTGCATCAATTCGTAATGATACTTCCGAGAAAGTAGCAACATTACGCTCTTCCTCTTTGGCAAACAGCGAAGTAGTTAAAAATAAAACCGATAAAAATAAAAGAGTATGCGGTAACCTGATTTTCATTGTAATTTAATTTTTACGAGTGATTATATTATAATAGGTAAATGACGAACAACAAACCAAAAAGTTGTTTACGAAGACAAAAAAAGTTAAAATTAAATTTCGATTAATCCGTCGGGGAGTTTTAGTTTTATTGTTTTCCGGAACTCATCAACCTCTTGCAACAGGTTGTCGTTGTAAGGAATAAGAATCTCACGGCCACGGTAGTTTACTGTTATCACAACATTTCCGGCAAAATCATCAACCCGGCTAATAATTCCTATTTCGCCACGAGTTACATCGATTAAAAGGTAATTAATCAGTTGCGACTCCAAAGGTTCGGCATCGTCGTCAACAATGTCGGTTTTAAAAAGATAGACCGAACTGCCTGTTAATCGTTTTGCATATTTTTCAGTATCGACCCACTTTAGTGTTACAATGGCTGTGTTACCCGACTTAAATCGCAGTCCGTTTTCTTCAATAAAAAATGGCACAAGCAACCCGTCAAGTTCAATAAAAAAACGGGAAGCATCTTCCACCGAGAGTTCAAAACGAGGTTCAAACTCGAGAATTAACTCCCCACGAATACCATGTGTTTTTCTGAAAAACCCAATGTTTTGGCAATCTGTTTTTGGTATTGTTTCCATATCGAACAAATATACTTATATCAAATGTTAATTTGGTATTAACCCGTTAAGGTATAAAAAAAACCATCAGCTAAAAACTGATGGTTTTTTATTTTTAGATGTGTTGTCTTTCTTAAGATTCCGCACCCTCTTCTTTTGGAGTTTCCTCAGCTTTAGGCTCTTCTTTTGCCTCTTCTGCCGGAGCTTCTGCTTTTGGTGCTTCCTCGGCAACCGCTTCTGCTTCAGCTGTAGCTTCTTCGCCTGCAGCTTCTGCTTCGGCAGCAGCTTTTTCTGCTTCAGCAGCTTTTACTTTGGCCTCGGCCTCGGCAGCTAATTCGGCATCTCTTGCAGCAATTGCAGCACTTCTTGCTTCGTTAATTTTAGCTTCAGCTTCCAATTGTTTTTTGGTTTCTGCCTCGGCATCACCCGCCAAACGATCGATTTTAGCCTGAATTTTAGCATCTTTTTCTGCTAACCAACTGTCTAGTCGTTTTTCAGCTTCAGCTTCATCAAATGCTCCTTTTTTAACTCCACCCATCAGGTGTTTTTTGTACAATACTCCTTTGTACGACAAAATTCCTCTGACAGTGTCAGTAGGTTGTGCGCCTTTCGTAAGCCAGTCGAAAGCTTTATCGAAATCGAGATCTATCGTTGCAGGATTTGTGTTAGGATTATATGTTCCAATCCTTTCAATGTACCTGCCATCTCGTGGCGCCCTGCTGTCTGCTACCACAATGTGGTAGTACGCATAACGTTTGCGGCCATGCCGCGCTAATCTCATTTTTACTGGCATAATTCTTTATTTAATTTTGAAAAATGTGGCGCAAAGATAGCATAAAAAACTGTTTTTTAAATTTTTACAGTTTTATTTTTTCGTATGTTAACGGTCTGGTTGTTTTGGGCTCTTACCGGGTTAATTCTTTTGTTGAGAGGAGACCGCATGCCGCATAAATATCTTCGCCCCGCGATGCACGAACGGTTGTTGTTATTCCTTTATGGTTCAGTTTTTCTTTAAACATCTGAATTGTATTTTCGTCGGGACTTTTTAATGGAGTACCCGGAACCGGATGAAAACGAATAAGATTAATGCGACATTTTAATCCGCTTAATAACCGAACCAATCCGTTCACATGCTCCGACGTGTCGTTCACCCCTTCAAACAAAATGTATTCGAACGATATTCGACGCTGGCGGCCAAAATCCCAGTGTTTAATCTTCTCAACAACTTTTTCAATTGGGTATGCAATTTGTGCCGGCATCAGTTTTTCCCGCTCTTCACGAAACGGCGTATGTAAACTTACAGCAAGGTGCGCTTCACTTTTTTCGAGGAATGTAAGCATGCCGGGAATAATTCCAATGGTTGAAACTGTAATGCGCCGCGGACTCATGGCAAAACCCCATTCGGCGGTTAAAATTTCAAGGCTTTTCAGAACCTCGGTTAAATTATCGAACGGTTCGCCCATTCCCATATAAACAATATTAGTAACCTCGTTTACTTCATCAATGCTTTTTATTTGGTTAATAATTTCGCCTGCCGAAAGATTTCCCTGAAACCCCTGTTTTGCCGTAAAGCAGAAAAGGCAACCCATTTTACAGCCCACCTGCGAACTTACGCAAACGGTTTTCCGCTCGCGCTCGGGAATCATTGCCGTTTCAATAAACTTATTTTGCATGGTGGGGAAAAGATATTTTTTTGTCCCGTCGGTACTTTCCTGAACTTTTGTGTACGCTGTCAGTCCAAATTCGTATTTTTCGGTTAAAACTTCACGCGCCTTTTTCGAAAGATTGGTCATCTCGGCAATCGACCGAACCTGCTTTTTATACATCCAGTTGGCAATTTGCTTTGCAGTAAATTTTGGCAGTTTTAACGCTAAAACCAGTTCCTGCAACTCGCTTAATGTTTTTCCGAAAAGAGCTTCTTTCATCCATTTAAAATTTAGAATCAAGATACTAGAATCAAGACACAAGACAAAAAAATTAGTGCTCTAACTTAATCGTACTTCTGTGTATGAAATCTTTTATCATGAATGTTTCATCATTCTATTTTTTTTGCAAAGATATAACA
>WGCT01000571.1 GCA_015493625.1 Draconibacterium sp.
AAAAAAAAACTAATTTTACACCCAATTGTTTAAGCAATACATATAATACCCATATCTTTTGGGAAGATTCTATAACTTAAAAATAATTTTATGTCACTTAGAAGTAACATCCTTGATTTACGAAAGAGGAAAAAAGAGATTCAAAAGGGAGGTGGAGATAAGGCCATTGAGAAACAGGCTAAAATGGGAAAACTTACAGCACGTGAGCGCATCCTCTCTCTTCTCGATAAAAATTCATTTCACGAATACGACCTTTTTGTTGAGCATGCAGCAAAAGATTTTGGAATGGAATCGAAAACACTGCATGGCGACGGGGTAATTATTGGAACCGGAACAATTAACGGTAAACCCATCTGTATTTTTGCACAAGACTTTACTGTAGCCGGTGGTTCGCTGGGGTTGATGCACGCCCGCAAGATTACTAAAATTATGGATCATGCCCTTAAAATGAGGGTTCCGTTAATTGGAATTAACGACTCGGGAGGTGCCCGTATTCAGGAAGGTGTAAACTCGTTGGCAGGTTACGGCGAAATATTTTTCCGCAACACCTTGGCGTCGGGAGTAATTCCGCAACTATCGGTAATTCTGGGGCCTTGTGCCGGAGGAGCCGTTTATTCTCCCGCACTTACCGATTTTGTTTTTGTGGTTGAAAACATCTCTAAAATGTTTATTACCGGGCCAAGTGTAATTAAATCGGTTTTAGGTGAAGAGATTTCGATGGAAGAATTGGGCGGTGCAAAAGTACACGCCGAAGTTACCGGAAATGCTCACTTTTATGCAAAAACAGAAATGGAATGTTTCGACCAGATTAAAACGTTAATCAGCTACATTCCACGAAGCAACTCGAAAAAAGCAATTCCTCATAAACCTAAAGCACCTCTTAAAGGGAAAAAAGTTGAAGATATTGTACCATCCGACCCAAGAATTCCGTACGATATGCGCGATATTTTAAAAAGCGTTACCGACGGTTCCGAGTTTTTTGAAATAATGGAGCACTTTGCACCAAATATAATTATTGGATTTGGAAGAATGGAGGGCGAAACAGTAGGTTTTGTTGCCAACCAGCCAATGGTTTTAGCAGGTGTTTTAGATACCGACAGTTCCGATAAAGCAGCTCGTTTTATTCGTTACTGCAACGCTTTTAATATTCCAATTGTTACTATTGAAGATCTTCCCGGTTATTTGCCGGGTGCCGACCAGGAACATGCCGGAGTAATTCGCCACGGAGCAAAAATACTGTATGCATACAGCGAAGCAACCGTTCCGAAAATTACGGTTATTCTTAGAAAAGCATACGGTGGTGGTTATATTGCCATGAACTCGCGCCATTTACGTGCCGACTTTGTTTTTGCCTGGCCAACTGCAGAAATTGCTGTTATGGGCCCCGAAGGTGCAGCAAATATTGTATTCCGAAAAGAGATTGCCGAGGCCGAGAATCCGGAGGAGATGCGCCAGCAAAAAATTCAGGAATACAAAGAAAAATTTGCAAATCCGTATGTTGCCGCAGCACAAGGATATATCGATGAGGTAATTGAACCAAATCAAACCCGGTCGCGAATTTTACATGCACTAAAAGTTTCGGAAAACAAAAGTGTATTTATGCCTCAGAAAAAACATGGAATACCTCCATTTTAAAAAGAAATACTATGGCTGAAGAAAAAGAATATAAAGAATTAATTATTCAGGGTGCAATTTATAAAACCACCTTTACAAAAAAATTCGAAAACCGGAAAAATTATCAAGCTCCAAACGAGAACTTGATTTATTCGTTTATTCCCGGAACGGTTATCGATATTTTTGTTAAACCAAAAGAGAAGGTAAAAGAGGGCGAAACATTAATGTTGCTCGAAGCAATGAAAATGCAAAACCAAATTCGAATGCCTTTCGATGGCGAGATTGTAAAGATTCATGTTAAGAAAGATGAATCGATTCCGAACCGTCATTTGATGATGGAGATTAAAAGAAAAAAATAGTTGTACTCAACCCGAAAAGCTATTTGGGTGGAGTATTCAAAAAACTTCAAAACGAATAAAAAAAAACCGTGCAACTTATTGTACGGTTTTTTTTATTGATTAGCTCTTTCCACACTTTTTGCCGGATAAAGCAGGTGCCGATATGGCGTGCAGCTGAGCTTTTAAAGGCATCAAATAGTACAACTTGCTGTATGTTATGTGTTTAGCTGTTTTTTAGCAGGCCCTGATTGGAAAAATAACAATTCACATCGAGTAAAAGTTATAGACTATCACAAATAAATAATTAGGGTTTACTGAAAATCTCAGATAATGTATCTAACTGTATGTCATTCGTTTAATTAATTTTCGGCAAATCCTAATTATTGCCATTGAACATATTGCTAAAGCGATAGGAGTGACCAAAATGCCGGAAGGAACAGGATTGAGTAGACCGAGTTTGTATAAAGGATTATAGGACGGAGCCAAACCTCAATTTGCAACAATAATGAAAGTTTTTAAAGCAATTGGAAAACCGATTCAAGTAAATCCAATATCGGTCTGAGAAAATAACAACACGACAATAAAAAATATAATTTGGTTGTGCAGTTTTACTGTTTTTCCAAATATTCTCCGGCTGCTTCAACCTCTTTGTACCACTCTTCGCCGTATTTTCTTATTAACGGTTCTTTTAAAAATTTATACAACGGAAGTTTTTCGGCTATTCCACATTCTCGCCCCGGTTTGCAAATGTCGAGTTGTTCGTAATTTACCGCATCGAAACGTTTGTATTCGGTAATTCGAATGGGGAAAAGATGGCACGAAACAGGTTTGCGAAAACTAAGTTTTTCAGCAAAATATGCTTTTTCGATGGCGCATTTTAAAATTCCTCTTTCATCGTAAAACGAAAACACACACTGCCGGTTATCTACTAGTGGTGTAACCAAGTCGCCGTCGCTGTCGATAACCGAAAAACCCTGCTTTTCAATTTCATTTATATGATTTTCGGGCAGGTACTCTTTATATTTTTCGTACTCCAGCTCAATTGTAATTGCCTCGTCGTCGGTAAGCGGGGCCCCCGAATCGCCCTCAATACAACACGCTC
The DNA here is from genome assembly GCA_015493625.1 of Draconibacterium sp. Classification (GTDB taxonomy): domain Bacteria; phylum Bacteroidota; class Bacteroidia; order Bacteroidales; family Prolixibacteraceae; genus Draconibacterium. Next base: position 3,055 of record WGCT01000571.1, read on the forward strand.
CTTTGCACAACGAGATGTTGCAAAGGAACTGTTTCTCAAAAATATCGCGACTTAATATGGTACGGCCAATTTCAATCATAATTTTTGTTTGGCTTTCATTCCCGCGAAAGCGGGGAATGGCAACTCTGTTTTCTTGCCTCCACTCCGCTGTAGTAGGTTAGAAAAGGCTGGGTTTTTATTTTATTAGATTCTTCCTTGTCATTTCAGCAGGTATATCAAGTCCCATGTCGGCAAGTAGTGTTGGTGCCACATCGGCTAAAATTCCATCTTGCAATTGAATTCCCTTCTTTTCGGTAACAAAAATACAAGGAACGGGATTTAACGAGTGGGCTGTATTTTCCGAGCCATCTTCGTTTACAGCATTATCGGCATTTCCGTGGTCGGCAATAATCATCACATCAAAACCTCCTTCTTGTGCTGCTGTAACCACATCTTTTACACAGCTGTCAACAGTTACCACTGCTTTATAAATTGCATCGTAAACACCAGTATGTCCCACCATATCGCCGTTGGCAAAGTTAAGACAGACAAAGTCGGCCTCGCCATTTTTTAATTTCGGAACAATTGCATCGCGCACTTTCGGAGCCGACATTTCGGGCTGTAAATCGTAAGTAGCCACTTTGGGCGACGGAATTAAAATCCGGCTTTCACCTTTAAACTCTTGGTCGCGGCCACCACTGAAAAAGAAAGTTACGTGAGCAAATTTCTCTGTTTCTGCAATTCTAATCTGCTTTAATCCGGCATTAGCAACCACTTCGCCCATTGTATTTGTAACATTCTCTTTTTTGAAAATTACATTTACATTTTTAAAATCGGCTTTATAGGTGGTCATGGTGTACCACTTTAAATTCATTGTGTGTAAATCCAGTTCCGGAAAGTCTTGTTGGGTAAATGCAATGGTCATCTCGCGTAAACGGTCGGTGCGGAAATTGAAACAGATAACCACGTCATCTTCTTCAATTTTGGCAAGTGGTTCGTTTTTTTCGTCAACCATTACAATGGGTTTCAGAAATTCGTCGGTAACTCCGGCATCGTACGACGCTTTTACCGTAGCCAGCAAATCGGTCGATTTCTCGCCTTCGCCTTTTGTATATAAATCGTAAGCCAGTTTTAACCGGTCGTAGTTGCTGTCGCGGTCCATTCCGTAATAGCGCCCAATCAGCGAGGCAAATCTTGCATTTGTCGATTCAAGTTCTTTTAAATCGTTTTTAATAAATTTGTATCCCGAGCGTGGGTCGGTGTCGCGGCCGTCGGTTAATCCGTGAACAAAAACATCTTTCAGCCCCATATCGGTTGCAATCTGGCAAAGTGCCACCATATGCGAACTAAGCGCATGAACTCCGCCGGGGCCAATTAATCCAATTAAATGAACTTTTTTATTGTTCTCTTTTGCGTAGTTGTAAGCTTCTATAATTTGTGGATTCTTCCAAAGCGACTTATCTTCTATTGCTTTGGTAATTTTTACCATGTCCTGATACAAAACCCTGCCTGCTCCAATGTTGAGGTGCCCCACTTCCGAGTTTCCCATTTGCCCTTCGGGAAGCCCAACTTTTTCGCCACTTGCATAAAGTTTCGAGTGCGGATATTTCGCCATCAGCGAATCGATAAATGGTGTTGGTGCAGTTGCAACAATATCACTTTTCGAACCGTCGCCAATTCCCCATCCATCGAGAATCATTAATAATGTTTTTTGAATTTGTGCCATACTATTTTATTTTACTATTTTATCTAATCTGAAAAAACAAAAGTATCTTTTTTTAGTTCATTATCGGGGTAATAGTCAGGTTGTTCAAATCGATTTAACAAATTCTTTGCGGGCAATGTGGTTTTAGTTTTTGTCGAAATTCTGGTTATTATTATCGCTTTTTATTGAAATATGTTTGGCTTTTAATAATTTGTTACCTGCAAGGGAATAAGAAAAATCAATAGAATTACAAATAAGGTTTTATTTTGTCCCATTATTTTACTGTTTTTGGGACAGATTTTAAAAACAATATCGCCGGAAAAAACTTTTTTAGAAAAGTTAATTTTGTTACACGAAGAATTTACCAAATCCGGCGATAAAATTCGTTATCATAGAATGTCAAGACATTTATGCGATATAGGAGAAATATTATGAACCAAGCACGGTATTAATGCTTTAAAAAACACCAAACTATTTGATGAAATAATTGCTCACAG
>WGCT01000572.1 GCA_015493625.1 Draconibacterium sp.
GAATGTTACAGCACGCTACAACACCCCGTTTATTAAAGTTTTTGAAGAAGAACGCGAATTAACGGTAATGTTACTAATTGATGTTAGCGGCTCGCGCGAATTTGGTTCGTTCGAAATGCTGAAACAAGATGTAATTACCGAACTCGCTGCCGTACTTTCGTTTTCGGCTATTCAGAACAACGATAAAATTGGAGTAATTTTCTTTTCCAACACCATCGAAAAATTTATCCCTCCCAAAAAAGGGAAAAGCCACATTTTGAGAATTATTCGCGAATTAATCGATTTTCAGCCCCAGGAAAAAGGAACAGATATAACCGGAGCAATAAGGTATTTAACCAACGTAATAAAAAAACGGTGTACTGCTTTTGTCATCTCCGATTTTATCGACGATAACAAAGAGCTCGAAATGGCACTCTCGATTGCCAACAACAAGCACGATATTGTGGCACTTAAAATATACGACCAACGCGAAACGGAACTTCCGGCTATTGGAATGATTAAATTAAAAGATGCCGAAACAGGTTCGTATGTTTGGGTCGACAGTAGCTCGCGTAAAACACGAAACATTTACAACACCTGGTGGACATCGCATTTAGGCGAGCTCGACAGAATGTTTAAAAAGTGCGGCGTAGATTATGCCAAAATAAACACAAGCGAAGATTATGTAAAATCGTTAATGAACCTGTTTAAAAAACGGGCATTAAAATAATTTTAAATGAAGCATTCATGATAAAAGATTTCACACACAGAAGCATGATTAAGTTAAAGTACTCATTTTTGTCTTCTGTCTTGATTCTAGTATCTTGATTCTAATTTTTAACAGATGAAACTGAAAATTAAAATAGTATTCATATTTCTTGCAATTTTTGTATCGGGAGTTGCAACGGCACAGCGCATTAAGGCAACCGCCCGGCTCGATTCGACCAATATTTTACTGGGCGACCAAATAAAACTTTTTCTTGAAATTGACCACCCGAAAAAAGTAAAAGTCGAGTTCCCACAAGTTCCCGATTCAATTAACGGGCTGATAGAAGTACTTAACCACTCGAAAATTGACACATTTAAAATGGATAACGAAGAGTTTATAAAACAAATTCAGTCGTACACCATTACTTGCTTCGATAGTGGCAGCTACCGTATTCCGCCCTATTGGTTTAAAATAGATATCGATGGTCATATCGATTCTGTTCCTTCGAACGGTGTTACACTAAATGTTTTCAGTATGAAAATAGACACCACAAAAGGACCGACAGATATTAAAATGCCTTACGATGCACCGCTCACATTAAAAGAGGTTACACCATATATTTTAGGAGTAATTTTAATAGGGGCAATACTATTTCTAATACTCTATTCAATAAAAAGGAAGAAAAATAACAAACCTATTTTTTCGCGCCCCAAAAAGCCAAAAGAGCCGGCACACATTGTTGCTCTGCGCGAGCTCGACCGGATAAAACGCGAAAAAATATGGCAGAAAGGAAAACACAAACAGTTTTACAGTCAGGTTACAGAAGCACTGCGGGTGTATATTGAAGACCGTTTTGGAATTCAGGCAATGGAACAAACTTCAGACGAAACCATTGAAAGTTTCAGAATTGATAAAAGTTTGCTGACCGAGAAACAATTTAACGAACTCAGTGAAATTTTAAAACTGGCAGATTTGGTAAAATTTGCAAAATATACACCACTTCCCGACGACGACAGCAAGTCGTTGGCAAACGCCTACATTTTTGTAAACGAAACAAAAAAGGTGGAAGTGCCAAAACCCGAGAAGCCAGAAAACAAAGAGAATGATGAAAGTAGTGATAAAGAGGATGCATTAAAAACAGAGAACAATGTTTGATGGATTAACATTTAAAAACCCGGAACTTTTCTACCTGCTTTTGGTAATTATACCAATGACAGCGTGGTATATATTCAGGCAAAAACGAAATACTGCAAGCATACAAATTTCATCTACAGCTTCGGTATTTAAGGCACCAAAAACTGCGAGACAATATTTACGTCATTTGGTGTTTTTGTTTCAGATTATTGCTATTTCGTTTTTTGTAATTGTACTGGCACGACCGCAGTCGTCGCGCAACTGGGAGAAATCGACCACCGAAGGAATCGACATCGTTATCGCGTTAGATATTTCGAGTAGTATGCTTGCCCGCGACTTTACACCCGATCGGTTAGAAGCGGCAAAAAACGTAGCAATGAAATTTATTTCCGGCCGCGAATACGATAGGATGGGGTTGGTAGTGTTTTCGGGAGAAGCGTTTACACAATGCCCATTAACAACCGACCGTGCCGTTTTGCTCAACCTTTTTAAAGACATTCACAGCGGAATGATTGAAGATGGAACAGCAATAGGGAACGGCCTGGCAACGGCTGTGTCGCGGTTAAAAGAGAGCAAAGCAATTAGCCGCGTAGTAATTTTACTTACCGACGGAGAAAACAACCGAGGAGAAGTGGCTCCGATAACTGCTGCCGAAATTGCAAAAACCTTTGGCATTAGAGTGTACACCATTGGAGTGGGAACCATTGGAACCGCTCCTTATCCCGTACAAACTCAGTTTGGCGTTCAGCTGCGCAATATGGAAGTAAAAATTGACGAAGAGACGTTACGGAAGATATCAAGCATTACCGATGGGAAATATTTCAGGGCAACAAGCAATACAAAACTCGAAGAGATTTATAAAGAGATAGATAAACTTGAAAAATCGAAAATTGAAGTGCATGAATTCAGCCGTAAATCGGAAGAGTTTTTACCGTTTGCCCTACTTGGTGCACTCTTTTTAATTGCAAGTTTATTTTTACGAGTTACAATTTTTAGAAGTATCCCATAAAATTTTGAAAAGTATGGAAATGTTTAGGTTTGCAAATATCGAATATTTATGGGGGTTGCTACTTATACCGCTGCTTACCCTGTTTTTTATCGGATCGCGTATTGCGCGTAAAAAAGCATTACAGAAATTCGGCCACGAAACTGTATTGGGCAAATTAATGCCCTACTCTTCGAAAAGCCGGCCGGTTTTAAAGTTTATTGTTTTAATGCTTGCACTGGCTTTTATTATTACCGGAATTGCACGCCCACAATTTGGGTCGAAACTAAAGAAGGTAAAACGAGAAGGAATTGAGTTAATTATTGCACTCGACGTATCGAACAGTATGATGGCCGAAGACATAAAACCCAACCGGTTGGAGAGGGCAAAACGAGCAATATCGCGGTTGGTAGACCGGCTTAAAGACGACAAAATAGGATTAATTGTTTTTGCCGGCGATGCCTACACGCAGCTACCAATTACCAGCGACTACAACTCGGCAAAGCTTTTTCTGAATTCGGTAAACACGAAAATTGTTCCAAAACAGGGAACAGCAATTGGCGCAGCCATAAATCTGGCAATTCGGTCGTTTACACCAAACGGAGTGGCAAATAAAGCCATTGTGGTAATTACCGACGGAGAAAACCACGAAGACGACGCAATTTCGGCAGCAGAATCGGCTGTTGAAAATGGTATTATTGTTCATACAATTGGAATGGGGCTTCCTTCGGGTTCGCCAATTCCGGTACTGCGTGGCGGACAAACCGATTATATGAAAGACCGCGATGGGAAAGTGGTAATAACAAAATTGAACGAACAGATGCTGCAAAAAATTGCAGTAGCGGGAAACGGTATTTATGTGCGGGCAAACAATTCTCAAGTTGGACTAAACTCGCTGTTCGACGAAATAAATAAAATGGAAAAACAGGAGATGGACACGCGTGTTTATTCTGAATACGACGACCAGTTTCAATACTTTTTTGCTGTTGGGCTGCTACTTCTGCTTTTCGAATTTGTAATTCTTGAACGCAAAAACAGATATCTGAAAAACATTAAACTGTTTTCAGAGAAATAGATTAATTGGGAATTGAAGTAAAAAATAGTGAGACGATGATAAACTCGAGATAAAGAGAGTGGTCTCTGTAAATCAAGAGATTTTGAATCAAAAAATAAACAAGTATAATCACATGAAACAGATAATTTTAATATCGTTTTTAACTTTACTTTCCGTTACTGTTTTCGGACAGAACGAAAGGAAGTTTATTCGCAACGGGAATAAACTTTTTATGGAGGCAGAACGCGACACCACAAAACTCGATACGGTAAAATTTAGCAATGCCGAAACGGAATACCGCAAAGCTCTCAATAAAAAACCCAACGATTTAAAATGGAATTATAACTTAGCCGATGCTTTATATAAACAACAAAAATTCGACGAGGCTGCCGAAAAATTTAAAGAGTTGGGCGAAAAACTCGAAAAACCGGAAGAGAAAGCTAGAGCTTACCATAACCTCGGGAACAGTCAGTTGATGAAACAAAAAATAGACGAAAGCATTGAATCGTATAAAAAAGCATTACGCGAAAACCCATCCGATTTGGAGACGAAATACAATTTAGCTTACGCGCAAATGCTTAAAAAGAAAAAAGAGCAACAGCAGAAAAAGAAAA
>WGCT01000573.1 GCA_015493625.1 Draconibacterium sp.
TGTAATAACTTTTCTATATAGAAAAAGAGATGTTCATTTTAAATAAGTTCTAAATAACAATCAATGCAAAATATTACGGTTTCAACAATTTTAAAAGAGAAAGTGCCCCATATTCATCTGTCGTGCATTGAGTGCGATGTTCAACCGGAAGAGATTAACAATGAACTTTGGAATGAAATTCAGAATAAGATTAACGAATTGTCGTCGGAGCTAAAAGTTGAAAACATAAGTCGGATTCCTGCAATTTCAGCATCGCGAAGAGCATACAAAGCGTGCGGGAAAGATCCTGCTCGCTACCGTCTTTCTGCTGAAGCACTTTTACGGCGAGTTGTTAAACATAACGAAATATATCAGATAAGTAATGTGGTCGATTTATTAAATTTGGTATCGATTTCAACAGGTTTTTCTATTGGAGGTTACGATGCAGAGAAAATTAATGGCGATATAATTTTTGGAATTGGCGAAAATATTGAACCCTATCAGGGAATTGGACGGGGAGCTTTAAATATTGAAAATCTACCCGTTTTTCGCGATGAAACCGGTGCTTTTGGAACACCCACCAGCGACTCGGTACGTACTTTGGTAAACCTGCAAACAAAACGTTTTTTAATGATAATAGTGGGATTCGGCGAGGATTTGCATATTAATGAGGCAACAAATTTTGCTGTTCGGTTACTAAAGAAATATGCAAATGCTGCAAATTTTCAATTTAAAATTGTTGATTAGAAATGAAAAGATTTACAAGGTTTATATTAAAGTTTTTAGGATGGAAAATTGTGGGTGGAGCTGCCCCTGAAAAACAGTGTATTATTATTGGTATTCCACATACCAGTGCATGGGATTTTGTTATATCGTGGCTTTTTTATACTTCGGTGGGTGGCAAGGCCAGTATTTTAATAAAAAAGGAGTTCTTTTTTTTCCCGATTGGCGGTCTGTTGAAATGGGCAGGTGGTATTCCTATCGACCGCTCGAAAGGAGCTAATGTTATCAGGCAAACCATACGTTTGTTTAAAGAGCGGGAATATTTGCATCTTGCGCTTACTCCCGAAGGAACACGTAAACGAACAAAAAAATGGAAAGCAGGATTTCATATTCTTGCATCCGAATTAAACGTTCCGGTCTATTTGGGGTGGTTCGACTGGGGTAAAAAAGAGATTTCGATAGGCCAAAAATTTGAGTTGACCAACGACAGTAAAAAAGACATCAGCAGAATGAAAGAGTTCTATCGAAAAAAAGGTGTTCAGGGAAAGTTCCCCGAGATGTTTACCGCCGACGAATAGCTGCGTTTAAAACTACAATAAAGCCTGTGCCGGTATAAATAACGTTTTCGTCTAACATTAATTTAAACCTTGTTTTATTATTTTCCGGTGATATTTTATGCCGTTTTTTTCTATCTCCAGAATATAAATTCCCGATTGGATGTTACTAACATCAATTGTGTTTTGTTCAGGTTTCCGAACTGAAAGTTTTTCTCTTCCCATAATGTCGAAAAGGGTTGCATGAAACTTGGTAATTCCATCGATATGAATTTTGTTTCTAACGGGATTCGGATAAACGGTTATCTCTTTTTTGTTAACTACCAATGCTGAAACTACATTCCCAACAGAAATAAACTTCGACAAAGTATCGCAAGCCATATTACTGTTGCAAACAGTATGTTTTATCCGGTAAATTCCCTGTGCGGGGAAGGTATACGAAACACTGTTCCCGTGTAGTAAACTGCCATCTCCTACATCCCATTCCGAGTTATAACTACCGGTAGAAAGTGAGGTGAACAAAACGGTTAAATCGTTGGCCTGAACATTAAAATCTGCATTCGGGTTAAACCGGCTAAATAAAAAAGTACCAATTTTATTTTGAATGGTATCCCAATATTCATTTGGCCCTTCCTCCGGAAAATTGCCTGTTACCACACCGTAAAATTCATGTTTTTGATTCTCAACAAAATAGGTTTCGTGAAACGTTTTACGGTTAGTTAGAGCTGTATCTATACAAAAGCTCCCATAGGTTTCGGGCATAGTTAAGCTGTAAAACGGATTGGGGTCAATCATACTGTCCAACGGAATTCCTTTGTCGAATGGAACAATATTGTCGGCTTTGCCATGCACCAATAATACGGGAGTTGTGTCGTTTTCAATAATTGTTGTATTCTGAATAGCCCCCCAAAGCGAAACAATTGCATCGGCTTTTGAACTGTACCCCTGAATGCCGAACGAATCTAAACTGCCAAGAGTTGGCGCTGTATAAACGTCGGATGGCAGCTCCCTGTCTTTGTCGAGATAGATGTTTGCCAATGAAATAAATGCTCCGGCACTGCTTCCAACCATATAAATTTTTGTTGTGTCTATTCCAAAATTGTCTGCATTGTATTTTAAAAACCGAATGGCTGCACGACTGTCTTGTAATGCTCGGTATGCGGCTCTGTTTGCATTGTATTCGGTAACTTCAACATGAGTAATAATTCCGAAGAAACGGCTTACCTGAGCACCCATTCCCAAACGATAATCGATTGTTGCCGTAACATAGCCACGCCGTGCAAACGAATCGCAGAGAGCAATCATATCATCGTTTTTTCGCGAGCCCAGCATAAACGCTCCCGAATGAGCAAAAATAATGGCAGGACGTTTTACTACTGTGTCGTTGTGAGGTGTGAAAATATCCATAAAAAGCGGGCGCATTTCTGTTATCGCCTCACCGTCGTGCACATTATAATCGGCTGCAATTGCAATCAGGTTGTTTAACCACGGGGCAGTGGCATATTCAATGTTTTTTAATGTGTCGGCTTTTTCGAATACGATTTGCGAATAACGGAACGGCTGTGCCCAAAGTTGCAACGCAACTATTGCAAATACCGGTATCAGATAAAGCTTTTTCATTGTCTTGTTATAAAAAAGTAATTTGCCTGCTTAATCAATTTGTCCCAATTCCTCTTTTATTTTTTGTTCAATCTCTTTGGTAAGCTCTTTGGGGTCGCGCCCTGCCGGGTCGATAGCCGGAAGAACCGTGTAAGTTAATTTTGTGCCAACCGACAGTGGGAAATAACCATTCTCCATAAGTTTGCTGTTTCCATCGATTACAAAAGGAACAAGCAGGGCCGATGGCGCATATTTTAATAACGATGCAATTCCTGCATGTTGAAATCGTTTTACTTTCCCGTCTTTGCTGCGTGTGCCTTCAGGGAAAATGCTGGCACTGTAATTCTCTTTTTCAATATGTTTCCCCAGTTTCATAATTTCAACAACCGCTTGACGTGGATTTTTCCGGTCGATTAAAGCCGAACCACCATAACGTAAATTGTATGAAATACTCGGTATTCCTTTTCCTAACTCAATTTTAGATACAAATTTTGGGCGATGTTTCCGAAAACCCCACACAATTGGAGGTATGTCGAATGTACTTTGATGATTCGAAACAATAATGAGTGGCCGGTTTTGAGGAAGTTGCCCAAACCCTTTAAACCGAATGCGCGAACCTAAAATTGTTAATCCATATACCAAAATATAATTCATAATATCAACCGATTTTTTTCGTAGTTGATACCCGCCAATCCACCGACAAACTACTTGGATTGGGTGAAAAATACCCAATACCAATCCAAACAGCAACAGATAAATGGGCGACAGTATATAAGACAAGATTTTTTTCATTTATTTAACTGTTTTGCTCTATGCAAAAGAACAAAAATAAAAGCAGAATTTATTGTTTTTAAAAAAGGAAGTTATTGAAACAGTTCATAAAACGAGAGTATCTTTTTTTTATATTTGGTTCCAAATTAAAGCAATACTATTAAATTAGCGTACAAATTACAATATCAATAATCTTTTTATCTAATCGATTGAAAATGAACATTATACTAGTACGAAACATTCACGATAAAAAATCTCACACTCAGTAGCCTGATTAAGTTAAAGCACTATTTTTCCTGTCTTGTGTCTTGATTCTAATACTTTGATTCTAAATTTACAAAAAATGAAAAAAATAAATAGAAGAAGTTTTCTTTCGAAAACCAGTGCCGGAACTGCCGGGATAATTTTAGCTCCCACAATTTTACATTCGTGTGCAGGAGAGAAAAGTTATAACGACCTTTTACGAATTGCTCATATTGGTGTTGGCTCGCGAGGGCAGGAAGAGATGAAACGTTATTTTGTAGCATTTAATTCGTCGTATTCGGTGGCAACCTGCGACCCGTTTCAACAGCGTCGCGATGCTTCTGCTAACTATATAAATGCAACTTATAAAAAGCGTGGTTTTGTTGCTCCCAAATGCAAGTCGTATTTAAACTTCGAAGAGATATTGGAACGCGACGATATTGATGCCGTACACATTACAACACCCGACCACTGGCATGTTCCGGCGGCAATTAAAGCTGCGCGTGCCGGGAAACACATTATGCTGGCTAAACCGTTAGGGCTAAGTTATCCTAATTATAAAATACTCGAAAAAGAGCTGAAAGCGAACAATGTACGTTTCCATTACGGAACACAACAGCGCTCGATGCGACATTTGCAATTGGGAGTTAATATGATTAAAGAGGGACTAATTGGCGAAATTGAACGCGTGGAAGTGTGGGCTCCCGGATTCAATCCGGTTGAGTCGCCAGTGTGTCATGAAGCACCCGTTCCCAATGATTTTGATTTCGATTTATGGACAGGACCGGCACCGCTGAATTCGTATTGCCCCGAGCGAGTTACCAACAACAGTTCGTGGTTTCAGTACGACTACAGTATTGGTTTTTTAGGAGGATGGGGCGCTCATCCGCTCGATATTATGATTTGGGTTTTAAAAGATAAAACAAGTGGAACGTACAGTTGCGAAGGTGCAGGCAATTTTTGGAAACCCGGCGGTATGTACAACAACATAAAGAGTTGGGATGTAAATTATGAGTACGATTCGGGAATTGAGCTTTGGTTTGCGAGTGCCGATGTTGCAATGGAAAAAGAGATGTTGAAAAACCGCAAACTAAAGGAGGGAAACGGAACAACATTTTATGGTTCGAAAGGATGGATTTCGATGGGAAGAACAACTGCCGAATCGAATATTCCGGAGTTAAATGCAAAATTGAATAATTTCCCCAAAAATAAAAAGGGATATATTTTAAGTGAAGAAAACCGTATGGGAAATATGTTTATCGATGTTGTTTCGGGAAAAACGAAGGAGACGAACCCACTCGACGAAGCAATACTTTCCGATACAATCAGTCATATGGCCGACATTGCCATTCGCACTCACAGAAAAATAACGTGGAACCCGGAGAAAGGTGAGGTGGTAAACGATAATGAAGCCAACCAACTTTTTATTCGCAAAATGAGAAAACCTTATACGGTTTAGCTCTCTGAATTTACCGATTATAAAGCTATTTTGGTTGAATAGTTAATCAAAACAAAATCTTAGCGAGCACAGTTTATTCGATGGTAAGAATAAGATAGTAGAAATTCAACTGTCAAAAAAAAACAGCTTTTTATTCGGGGATAAATGTTAAATGCGACGCCGGAATTTCGACGGAAAATGTATTTTCGATTTCTGTAATACGAAGAATGAATTTGTCTTTACCCCGTGTTTCAATTAGTTCGCCCTGCAACCCCAATAGCGGTCCTTCAA
>WGCT01000574.1 GCA_015493625.1 Draconibacterium sp.
GCAAAAATATTTAAATAAATTTGCCGAAAAAATAATCATTTCACATTTTCCATTCATCAGCTTCTTTTTGGTAGTCGTTTCTTTAGTTCATCAATGCGAAGTGTGATCTGTTTTCCCACACGTTTGTCTCCTCTGTAAGTAATAATTTTAATGCGTGTTGCGTTTAACGGAACCGAAAGCGGATTTTCATATCGGGGGCTTGAATTATACGGATTTGTATTGTCGAAGGTATAGTAAATGTCGAGATCTTTTATTTCGGTGCTAAGTTTTATTTTAAAACCCGATTCGTTGGAATACACAGGAGTTATAATTGCGTTGTACATGCTTCGGGCATAATTAATTCCGGCATAATCGGCACGTATAAAATGAGTTTCAACACGATGAATAAAATCATCCCAGTTTTTGTTCTCTTTTGTGCTCCAAAAAACCTCTGCCAATGCCCACCCTCGCGGCCAGGTCATATACTGGGCGTGCCAGAAGTTCGGAACAGCTTCCGACCACAAATTTCCCTGACCGCCAAGAATTAATTTCTTATCAACTCCTTCGGGAACCGGTTCGAAATTGTACGAGTTGCTTAGTCTGCACATGCTATAAGTTTGTGGCTCGACAGAAGGCTCTCCCTGATACAAATCGAGGTAGCAATTGCTCGTGGGAGTCATAATAACATTGTGTCCGGCTTTAGCTGCTTTAATTCCGTTTTTCATTCCGCGCCACGACATTACCGTTGCATCGGGAGCAAGCCCACCTTCAAGGATTTCATCCCACCCAATTAGTTTTTTATTTTTCGATTGCAATATTTTCTCCAACCGTTTTACAAAATAGCTTTGCAGCTCTTTTGTGTTTTTCAGATGTTCATCGTGCATTCTTTTTTTGCATTTCGGGCACTTCTTCCAAAATCCCTTATAACATTCGTCGCCTCCAATATGAATATATTTAGAAGGAAACAGTTCGGCAATTTCGGTAAATATTTTATCGAGATATTCAAACGTTGTATCGTTGCCCACACAGAGCGAATTCTCATCGATAGTATAAAACTTATTTCCCACATTAATATCCTTTACGGTGTGAGTACACGAGATTTCGGGGTAGGCAACAATGGTTGCCATGCTGTGTCCCGGCACATCAATTTCGGGAACAATTTCAACAAAACGCTCTTTTGCATATTGCACAACTTCTTTTATGTCGTTGTGAGTATAAAAACCTCCGTAGGTAACGGGTTCTCCTTTTCTGCGTGGTTCGCGGCTCCACCAGTCGCCAACACGCCGGGCTCGCCAGGCACCTTTTTCGGTGAGTTTTGGCAGGCTTTTAATTTCAATTCGCCACCCTTGGTCGTCGGTTAAGTGCCAGTGAAAAACATTCATTTTATATTCAGCCAGCTGGTCGATATATGCTTTAACTTCCTCCTTGGTAAAAAAATGTCTGCTCACATCAAGCATTAATCCGCGCCAGGCAAAACGTGGTTTGTCGGTAATTTCGGCACAAGGAATATTCCACTTAATATTGGGTTGAATTGTTTTGCTTTTTATCTGTGGAGGCAACATCTGCAACAAGGTTTGAATTCCATAAAAAATTCCATTTGCACTGTTTGCTTCAACAACAATATTATTATACAAAACGGTGAGTTTGTACCCTTCGTCACCCAGCGACTCGTCCCATTCTTTTCGTAAGTTAAGGTTAATTCCATTTCGTGAACTCGTGGCAGTTTTAAGTTTAAACCCGAGTGCTCCGCTAATTTTACTGTTTAAAAAATTTGCCAGAGGTAATAACTCCTTGCTATTGTAACAGATAACTGTTCTCTTTTTTACCGTAAAATTGCCGGCCGAAAGAGTCATCGTTTCGGGTTGCGGAATGATTGCCAATTCGGTTATTTCACCTTCCGTTTGCGACAGTTTTCCGCATCCTGTAAAAATAACAGATACCATTAGCAGATAAAAAACAAATCTTAATTTACACATAATATTTTGTTTTAGAATATGTTTGAATAAAACAGATTTTCTTGTTGAAACTATTTTAGTAGTTCGTTTACTTTTGCAACAATTTTGTTGAATTCGCTTCTTACATATCCTGTTGAAATAACAGCGATTTTCCCCTCTTTATCGATAATAAAATTACGAGGAATATTTTGTTTTGCAAACTTCGAAAAAATTTCCCGATTGGGGTCGGGATAAAAAGGTAGCACAAAGTTATTGTCGGCTTTAAACTTAGTAACTGTTTGCCAGTCGTGTTCGCGGCCAATAACCAGCACTTCAAAATCGTTACGGTTTTTAAACTTCTCGTATACCTCTTTTTCGAGAACAGGCAGCTCTTTCCGACAAGGAGGGCACCATGTTGCAAAGAAATTAATCCATACCACTTTCCCTTTTAACTCCGAAAGTTGTTTGGTTGTTCCATCTTGCATCTCAATTTTAAAATTGGGTGCAACATCTCCCTTTTTAACAAAAGTGTATTGGTCTTGAGCAAAAATAAATGTTGAGAAAACAGTGAGTGTAAAGAGAAATAAAATTTTCTTTAGTTTCATAATACACATTTCGTACAGTTATAATCTCTCTTCCAGAAACCGGGTAACTGCTGTTTCAATTCTTGCTTCTATTTTCGTTGTATCCGATTTGATAAATTTATCACCGGTGATTTTCTCAAACAGTTCAATGTATCTGTCCGAGACCGAAGCAACAAATTCGTCACTCATTTCAGGAATGATTTGTCCTTCCAAACCCTGAAAGTTATTTCCGATTAACCACTGGCGAACAAACTCTTTTGAAAGTTGTTTTTGTTTTTCTCCGGCTGCCTGTCTGGTTTCGTAACCGTTTGCATAAAAATAGCGCGATGAATCGGGGGTGTGAATTTCGTCGATTAAATAGATTTTACCGTCTTTTTTGCCGAATTCATATTTTGTATCAACCAAAATAAGTCCCATTTCGGCAGCCATTTCTGTTCCGCGCTGAAAAAGTTTACGTGTATAATCTTCGAGCATTTGATACTCTGTTTTGTCAACTATTCCTTGTGCAATTATCTCTTCGCGCGAAATATCTTCGTCGTGTCCCTCGTCGGCTTTTGTTGTTGGGGTGATTAATGGCTCCGGAAATTTCTGATTTTCAATCATTCCATCGGGCATTTGTACGCCACACAAAGTACGCTTCCCATCGCGGTACTCGCGCCATGCGTGACCGGTTAAATAGCCCCGAATAACCATCTCGACTTTAAATGGCTCGCACATGTGACCCACAGTTACATTCGGGTCGGGAACGGCAATTTTCCAATTGGGAACAATGTCGGCAGTGGCGTCAAGAAACTTTTCGGCTATCTGATTTAGTACCTGTCCTTTAAACGGTATTCCTTTGGGCAATACCACGTCGAATGCCGAAATGCGGTCTGAAACCACCATCACTAAAAAGTCGTCGTTAATGTTGTAAACATCGCGAACTTTTCCAATGTATAAACTCTTTTGCTTAGGAAAATTAAAACCTGTTTTTGTTAATGCGTTATCCATTTTATCTATTATTTGTTGTTTACTATTATTTACAATTGAATTCCATCTTCAGAACCTTTTTCGTAAGCATTTACGATGTCGCGAACCAAACGGTGTCGAAC
>WGCT01000575.1 GCA_015493625.1 Draconibacterium sp.
TTAATAGCTTTTTCGTTATAGTTATGCGTAAAGTTTTTTTTACTATTTGGATTTCGTTTCAATTTTTTTTTGATGAAGTTATTTTTGTTCCAATTATTTTGTCTTTACAATAATCTGTTGTGGTTCCAGCCCTTCGCTTTCGGCACGTAAAGTTATTGCGCCAGCCGAATAGGAAGACTGTAGAATTGCCATACATTTTCCGTTAAATACTTTTCTGAATGGTTTTACAAACGACTCTAAACTGGTTGGGTCGCCGTTCCCCACAGCTTTTAACGAGCCTTCTCCGGTAACCGAAAAATTCACTAAATTATCGGCACGCGGACAGAGCACTCCGTTTTTGTCAACAACCGAAACGGTTACAAAAGCCAGCTCTTTCCCATCAGAATGAATTTGGGAGCGGTCGGTTTTTAAAACTATTTTTGCCGGTTTGCCCGCAGTTTTCATAAAAGCTTCTTTAAGCGGATTATTATTTTTATCCAGTGCCACCACTTTTAGCTCGCCCGGTTTGTAGGTAATGTTGTCCCAAACCAAACGGTAAGTCGTGTATAATTCGGAGGGGTCTTTTTCGCGCACGCCCAAACTTTTGCCGTTTAAAAACAGCTCGGCTTTATCGAAACTGGTGTAACAATGTACCGAAACAATTTGTCCGTCGCTCCAATTCCAGTGTGGTAGCAGGTGCAGAACTTCCTTGTCGGTCCATTGGCTTTGGTACAGGTAAAAGCGGTCTTTGGGAATTCCGCACAAATCGATTATGCCAAAATAGGAGCTGCGCGAAGGCCACTGAATGTTGTAAGGAGTTGGTTCTCCCAAATAATCGAATCCGGTCCAAACATATTCTCCGGCTATATATTTAAAGGAGTCTTGCGCCACAAATTCGCGGTCGGGCGAGGTTGCCCACGACGGATAGTCAAGGTCGAACGAACTGCAATGATACGGTTTGCGGGTGTACATCACTTTCACTTTTGCCGGAAAGAAATACTCTCCGCGCGAGCTCACAGTCGAGGCGGTTTCGCTGCCGTACATTTTCCAATGGGGAAATTTTTTATGAATGAAATTGTAGTGTTGCGGTTTGTAGTTCCATCCGGGCACGTCAACAATATCGGCAAAGCCGTTTTCTATCGCTTTTTGCCAGTTGTCAAATCCTGCCGTTGTTGGCCGGGTCGGGTCTTCGCGGTGACAAATATCAACCAAAAACCGGCAATATTGAGCACCGTCGGCCCTTCTCTGTTCGCGTATTTCGTTGCCCACACTCCACATAATTACCGAGGGGTGGTTGCGGTCGCGACGAATAAAAGCAGTCATATCTTTTTCTGCCCACTTATTCCACAATTTGTGGTAGCCATTTTCAACTTTTCCGTATTTCCATTCGTCGAATGCCTCATCGATTATTAGGAATCCCATTTGGTCGGCTAACTCGAGCAATTCGGGAGTGGGTGGATTGTGGCTCGTGCGAATGGAGTTGCAGCCCATCTCCTGTAACAATTTTAACCGGTGGCGCAACGATGAGAGATTAACTGCAGCACCGAGCGGCCCCAAATCGTGGTGCATACAAACACCATTCAACTGAACTCTTTTGCCGTTTAAATAGAACCCATCGTTATTTGTAAACTCAAAATAGCGGAATCCGAACGATGTTTTGTACCGGTCCAACTCTTTCCCGTTTTCAATAATTTTTGTGACAGCCGTGTATAAAACCGGGGTTTTAACCGACCAGAGTTTTGGGGAAGGAACTTCAAGGTTTTGTTCAATAATTTTCTCTTTATCCAATTTCGAATCGATGGAATTGGTTGCAACAACTGCTCCTTCAGGAGAGCGTATTTCGGTTTTAACCGTTACTGTTTTCGAACTTCCCGATTGATTTAAAACGGTGGTCTTAAGGTTAACAACTCCTTTCTCTTTCCTGATTTCGGGTGTTGTTAAATAAGTGCCCCACTGTTTTATGTGCACCGGGTTTGTTACCACCAACCGCACATTTCGGTAAATTCCGGCACCCGGATACCAACGCGACGAGAAAGGTTTATTTTCCAATCGCACGGCAAGAATATTTTCTCCTCCGAATTTTACAAAATCGGTCAGGTCGAAACCAAACGACGCATAACCGTACGGCCATTCGCCAACAAATTTACCGTTCAAATAAACTTTTGCGTGGCTCATTGCACCGTCGAATTCAATGTTAATCCGTTGGTTTTTATACGACAATGGAATATCGAGTGTTTTGCGGTACCAGCCAACTCCAATATGTGGAAGACCACCTGTTCGTCCGGTTCTCATTTTCGCAACCCGCTCACCGTCTTCGATAACCATTGTTTTTTGTGCATCGATGCTTTTATCGAACTCACCCGAAATTGCCCAGTCGTGAGGAACGGTAACTGTTTCCCATTCGGCAGTGCTTGTTTCCGGCAACTCGCCGCCTTTAACTTCCTGATTAATAAACTGCCAGTTTTTATCGAGAAGCGTTACTTTGCGCGAATCGTTTCTGGTTGCACAGGCGGTTAAAAACAAAAATGCGATTACGATATTCAAACCACAAAGCTTTTCGGTTTTTCTTCTGTTCATTTTGTATAGATTTTACTGTTTTTTTATTATTCCTCCGTAAGGAAATCCCTCTGTATCTGTGTGGGCTTCCTCGAAAAGTTGGTTCATTTTTTTTACTATTTCAGGATAGTCGGCAGCAAGATTATTGGTCTCCGAAATATTATCTTCCAAATTATAAAGCTCGGTTTTAGTATTTATTCCATACCGAACAGCTTTCCATTTTCCTTGCCTGGCTGCTTGTCGGAAATTTTTGTTTCCTCGGCCAACCCTTTGAAACTCCCAGTTTAAATTTTTATGTTTCGCCTGATTTTTGCTGGTGAGCAGGGGTAAAATAGAGATGCCGTTCGATTGTTCCGGGGTTTTAATTCCGGCCACTTCTGCAAATGTGGGCATTAAATCCTGAAAGCCACTAATAAAATTTGTAGCAGAACCTGCTTGAATTTTCCCTTTCCAAAAAGCAATTAACGGAACACGAATTCCCCCTTCGTAAGTATCTCGTTTAAACCCCCGCAGTACACCGTTGCTGTTGAAAAACTCGTAATTGTGCCCATTTTCTCCGTGTGGTCCGTTATCGCTGGTAAACAACACCAATGTATTATCGAGTTCGCCCATCTCTTCCAGTTTTTTTAACAACCTCCCAATTTGTTTGTCGAGCAGCGTAATTTTAGCAGCGTGTAATCGCTCTTTTGCCGGCCAGCCTTTTTCGGCATACAAAGTTTTATTCCCAATTTCGCGTTCGTGCCCGTGTGGTGCGCGGTACGACATAAACAGAAAAAATGGTTTCTCCTTTTCAATTTTATTGAGGTAGTTAAAAGCCAGACTGGTTCGGAATTCATCTTTACATTCCCACTCCTCTACCCGGTAATACACCGAGTCTTGTTTCCCGTTAATCCAGTGCATCTGCTCGTCGTATTGAATTCCGCCGGTGCCAACCCCCCACTGTTCCTGAACGGCATAATCGAATCCCCGGTTAAAAGCCCACGTTGAAATGTCTTTCGGCGAATCGAGGTGCCATTTGCCAATAAAAGCAGTCTGGTAGCCTGCTGCTTTCAGCATTTCGCCCAGTGTAATTTCATCTTTTTTTAATGGTACGCGCCGCCAGCCTTCATCGTTAAAAAAACCTTTATTTCCGCGGATGGTATTAAACGAAGACGATTTTCCGGTCATGAGTACCGCGCGCGAAGGAGAGCAAACAGCATTTCCGGCATAGAAATCGGTAAAACGCATTCCCTGCTTTGCCAAACTATCGAGAGCCGGAGTTTTAATTGTTTCCTGCCCGTAACACCCCAGTTCGCCATAACCCAAATCATCGGCTAAGAGAAAGAGGATATTTGGTTTTTTTGTATTCCGGATTGTTTGGGTATTGCACGAAAACAGAAGTAAAAGGACAAAAAACATTGTAGCAGTTTTTATGAAATTCATTTTAGTCAGATTTTATATCGTATCAACCGGTTTGTTCAAATATATTGAATAATACTTTAATTGAGTTATTTGGGTTGAGAATATATTTATATTTCTGTGGATTGAGTCAGTTTCGGGTTGGTTATTTAGATTTTTGTTAAACTTTAATGGGGTATAGGGAAAAGCAGAATCTCGATTTGACTTTAAACAATTTCTATAAATAAAACGGGTCGGTTTTTTAGATGAAGCCATCATGGCAAGTAATATTTGGCACACAGGCGGATGATTATTCAGGTAGATGCAAATAATGTAACTTTGCTGTAAAAAAGATATGAATAAAAAGAATCAATACATAGAATATGAGCAAGTAATAGAACGAGGATGTGGTATTGACATTCATAAAATGGTACTTGTAGCCACTATCCGAGGAATCGGGCTTAAGGAAGAGACCCGGACATTTAGCGGATTTACGGAATCAATAGAAGAA
>WGCT01000576.1 GCA_015493625.1 Draconibacterium sp.
TTAAGAAACAGATTGAAAATTTTAAAAACGGATTTCCTTTTTTACAAATTGAAGAGGCTGCGTCGGTCGGCAACGGAATAATAAAATTAACCAACGCCGAGCTGGCAAACCGAATTGACTTTTACAATCAAAAATTGTTAGAAAATAGTAAGCCGTTAAAATTTATTCCGGCTTCGGGGGCAGCCAGCAGAATGTTTAAAGCTCTTTTTGAGGCCACTAAAAGTTTTGAAAATGGTGCTGGCGAGGAGGAGGTTTTAGCAAAAAATAGTGCCGCCAGAACGTTTGTCGATAATTTTGAAAAGTTTGCTTTTGCCACCGAACTGAAAAGTAAAATTGAAAAGAGTAAAAAAACAGTTAACAGTAAAAATAAAATTAAATTTCTGCTAAACGAAGATGGATTGAATTACGGAGCATTGCCAAAGGGTTTGTTAAAATTCCATCGATATAAAAATGGTGCACGAACACCTTTCGAAGAGCATTTGGTTGAAGGAGCCAAATATGCAAAAGCAGGCAACGGAATTGCGCATTTCCATTTTACGGTTTCGCCTGAACATCAGCCTGAATTTGAAAAATTACTCGATAAAATTAAAGCGGTTTACGAAACCGAATTGGGTATTAAAATGAATGTCGCATTCAGTCAGCAAAAACCATCGACCGATACCATTGCTGTCGATTTAAACAACGAACCTTTTCGCGAAAGCGATGGCAGTTTGCTGTTTCGTCCCGGCGGGCATGGTGCATTAATCGAAAATTTAAACGATTTGGATGCCGACATTATATTCTTAAAAAACATCGATAATGTTGTTCCCGACCGGTTAAAGAAACCCACAATTGATTATAAAAAAGCTCTGGCGGGTGTTTTGTTAAAACATCAGGAGAAACTGTTTTTTTACCAGAAAGAGCTGAACGAAAAACACCCGGCAGCGCTAAACAGTGCTTTTTTAGCTGCAGCTTCAAACTTTTTGGAAAACACATTAAATACACGTCCTGCCAACAATCAATATTATACCGAAAAAGAGCAGTTGTATTACTATTTAAAAGAGAAATTTAACCGGCCGCTCCGGGTTTGCGGAATGGTGAAAAACCAGGGAGAACCGGGTGGTGGTCCGTTTTGGGCAAAAAATAGCGACGGCACGGTGTCGCTGCAAGTTGTAGAGAGTTCGCAAATAGACCCCGAAAGTGTTCAACAACAAAAAATTGTGAAAAATGCAACACACTTCAATCCGGTTGATTTGGTTTGCGGAGTAAAAAATTACAAAGGCGAAAAATACGATTTAACTGCATTCACCGACCCGGAAACAGGATTCATTTCAGAAAAATCGAAAGACGGGAAAACACTGAAAGCACAGGAGTTGCCGGGGTTGTGGAACGGTGCAATGAGCAATTGGAATACTCTGTTTGTGGAGGTTCCCATTGAAACATTTAATCCGGTAAAAACGGTAAACGATTTATTGCGCGAGGAGCATTTGTAACTGTTTCGTAATTCGTGTTGAATTATTAATTTCGCAGACTTATTTTTAGCTGATGAAAGAAGAAGACGAAAAATACAGAGATGAAGATATTGTTGGGGCAGTTAACCGTTTTAAACGTTCTCTTGTTTCCGGAATGACAAAATATTTCGATGTTGCAGAGTTTGAGGGAATTGTGGAACAACTACTCGATGAGGGCGATTTTAACGGTGCAGAAATTGCCGCCAAACAGGGCATCCAAATTCACCCCAATGCAATTTCTCTTCAACTAAAACATGCGCAGGTTTTAATTAGCAGAGGCGAGTTTAAAGAGGCATTGGAGATGTTAAGCATGATTGAAAAGATTGAGATGAACAGCCCCGATTTGCATTTATTAAAAGGCTCGGCCCAAATGATGACAGACAACGAAACGGAAGCGTTATTGTCGTTCAAAAAGGCGATAAAATATGCCGGGAGCGAAATCGATGATATTTTGTACAACATTAGTTCGGCATATATTCAGGTGGGCGAAATTCCAAAAGCACTATACTATTTGGAGAAGACGATAAAAGCAAATCCTAAAAATGAGATGGCTTTGTACGACCTTGGTTTTTTTTACGACCAAACCGGGAAGTACAAAAAAAGCATTAGCTTTTACAATAAATACCTCGACCTCGACCCGTTTAGTCACGCCGTTTGGTTTAATCTCGGAACGGTTTTTAATAAGACCAACAAACATAAAAAAGCAATTGAAGCCTACGAATTTGCACTGGCGTTAAAAGACGATTTTTACATGGCTCTTTTTAATATTGGAAATGCTTTTGCCAATTCCGAAAAATACGAAAAAGCCATTGAGAAATACAAGGAATTTATTGCCGTCGAACCCAATAACGATGATGCATACTGTTA
Organism: Draconibacterium sp.; assembly: GCA_015493625.1. Classification (GTDB taxonomy): domain Bacteria; phylum Bacteroidota; class Bacteroidia; order Bacteroidales; family Prolixibacteraceae; genus Draconibacterium. Next base: position 2,358 of record WGCT01000576.1, read on the forward strand.
CATTGGCGAGTGTTACCTGAATTTAAATAAAGAGAAAAAGGCAGCTGTCTATTACCGGAAAGCACTCGATAAAAATAAGAAAAACGATGTTGCCTGGTTGGGGCTGGGATTAATTTTCTGGATAAATAAAAAGTTCGAAGAGAGTATTGTTCACATTAAAAAAGCCATAAAAATAGATGCTAAAAATGCAGAATATTGGCTTACTCTTGGAAAAGTAAATGCCGATTTCAATAAAAAGGAGAGTGCAATAAAAGCATTAAAACACGCTGCACGTCTCGATGCCGGAAACACCGAAATTTGGCTAACCTGGGCAGAATTGTTTCTGGCATTTGACGAGATGAACAGTGCCATTAGAATAGTTCGAAAGGGAATAAAAAATAATACCGATTCGGTTTTAAAATACCGCTTGGTTGCCCTTTTACTCGAATCGGGAAAAGAGAGAGAAGCCTTGAAATTACTAAAGATTGCGATGGAACAAGAGTTTGAAATGATTAACTTTCTTTTCGATATTTATCCTGATTCGGCAAGTAACAAAAAACTTAAAAAGGCGGTCGATAAATTTAAAGCCGATAATAACTTCGAATAATTTCTACAACCAAAAATTTTCAAATAAGTAAGTATGAACAGGACAGGAAAACAGTACCTCGTTTTAGTATTAAAAGGAATGGGAATGGGAGCAGCCGATGTTGTGCCGGGTGTTTCGGGCGGAACAATTGCTTTTATTACAGGTATTTACGAAGAGTTAATAGACTCGATTAAATCGATAAACATAAACGCACTAAAACTTTTTTTTACAGGGAAATTTACTGAATTCTGGAGTGCCATAAACGGAACCTTTTTAATTAGCGTACTCCTCGGAATCGGGATTAGCGTTTTTTCGTTTGCAAAAGGATTGGAATATCTGTTAATTCATTTCCCCATTTTAGTTTGGTCGTTCTTTTTCGGGCTTATCGTTGCCTCGGCAATTTATGTTGCCCGCGCAATAAAAACCTGGAATATTGGAACTATAATAGCCGGAATAGCCGGAATAGCAGTAGCATACTCTATTACCATAATATCGCCGGCCGAAGCAAATACAAGTTATTGGTTTATTTTTATTGCCGGTTCAATTGCTATTTGTGCAATGATTTTACCCGGAATCTCGGGCAGTTTTATTTTGGTTCTCCTCGGAATGTATAAGTTTGTTTTGGCTGCGGTTAGCAATCTCGAAATTTCAGTAATTCTAACCTTTTTGGTAGGGGCTGCCGTTGGAATTATCGCCTTTTCAAATGTTTTATCGTGGCTGCTGAAAAAATACCACAACTTTACCATTGCTACTCTTGCCGGTTTTATGGTGGGCTCGCTAAATAAAGTGTGGCCTTGGAAACAAATTACCGAAACTTTTATCGACCGTCACGGCGAAATAAAACCACTTGTTGAAGTGAATGTTTCTCCTTCTGCTTTTGAAAAAATTACCGGGAACAGCTCTCTGGTTGTTGAAGCTGTTTTACTTGCAATTGTTGGCTTTGCACTTATTTTTATTGTTGAAGGAGTTTCGAAAAAACTGGCAAAATCGAAATAAACTACGTTACTACTCACAACTAATTAATTATGAAACGATACGGATTAATCGGCTACCCGCTAACACATTCATTCTCGAAAAGGTACTTTACCGGAAAATTTGAGACGGAAAAAATAGACTCTACCTATGAGAATTTTGAAATTAACAGCATCGATAAATTTCCTGAAATCATAAAAAATAATCCTGAAATTATTGGACTGAATGTAACCATTCCATACAAAGAACAGGTGATTCCATTTTTAGACGAGCTAAACGATTCGGCACGCGAAATTGGTGCAGTAAACACGGTTAAAATAATCCGAAACCAATCGGGATTTCATTTAAAAGGGTTTAACACCGACACATTCGGATTCGAGAATTCATTAAAACCGTTGCTGAAACCATACCAC
>WGCT01000577.1 GCA_015493625.1 Draconibacterium sp.
TTTTAACAGTGTGTTGTTTATTGTATAACCATATTTGATTTTACTTTAAAAAAGACACTTAAAAGTGGGACGAAAAGCAGTTTGCTACTCTTCTGAAAGTGTAAGCTTTACCAGCTCAATTTTTGTGTTGGTGGCTTTTAATATTTTAAGCCGGAATTTTCCAATTTTTATTACCGAGTTTATCTTTGGTATACTCTCGTGATGATGCAAAATTAAACCGGCAAGGGTTTCAAATTCGTCGGTTTCGGGTAAATTAAGAAAGTACTTCTCATTAATCAGGTCGATTTCGGCCCGGCCGGAAAAGAGAAATTCCGTTTCGCTTATTTTCTTTTCAATAATATCTCTCGTGTCGTGTTCGTCTTCAATTTCTCCAAAAATTTCTTCTAAAATATCTTCGCTGGTAACCATTCCCGATGTTCCGCCAAATTCGTCGACTACAATGGCAATACTTCGGTGTTCCTGAATAAATGTGCTGAGTAGTTTGTTTGCCGGCATGGTTTCGGGGACAATGAGCACGTTTTTCAGGTAAGGTTTTATCGATTGTGGATTTTGAAAAATAACCGACGAATGGATATATCCGATTATATTGTCGATGTTTTCTTCATAAAACAGAATGCGTGAATAACCGGTTTCAACAAATTTTTGGCGGAGTTCGCTAATCGACGAGTTAATCTCGAGCATCTCAATTTCGGTACGCGGCACCATTATTTCGCGAAGTTTTACTTTCGAGAAGTCGAGTGCATTTTTAAATAGTTTCAGTTCGGTTTTTATGTTCTCTTTTTTTTCTAATCCGGAGGTATCGGTTGCATTTACAAATTCATCTAAATCGATTCGGCTAAAAACCGGGTTTTTACTGTTTTTATTAATGTCGGTTTTTAAAATACGTTTAAGTAGAATATTGGTAATACCAACGGCGAAACGGGTAATTGGATAAAACAGGATGTAAAAGAATGCCAATGGAATTGAGAAAATATTTAACAGCGAATTCGGAATAACCCGGAAAAGTGTTTTTGGTAAAAACTCGGCAAAAACCAAAATAATTAATGTTGAAATTATGGTTTGCAAAAGTAATATTACCGATTCGTTTTGAATGTATATTTGAAAAACCGGTTCGAGCAGTGCGGCAAATGCAATACCGTAAATTACAAGAGCAATGTTATTGCCAACCAACATTGTGGCAATATAATTGCCTGCATTTCGGGTAACCATTTTTAGTGTTTTCGAATGAAATGGTTGCGATTGTTTGTCTAATTCCAGGCGTAATTTGTTTGCCGAAACAAAGGCAATCTCCATTCCGGAAAAAAATGCCGAAAGAAGAATAGTAATTACAATTACGATAAATAAACTCATACGGTCAATTATTTTTCTAATTGAAGTGGCTCTCTGGCCGGCTGCTTTTTAGGTTTTTTTACGTCGGAATTTATATTTTGTTTGTTGTTGTTTTTTTTCCTCTTTTTATTGTCGACTTCAAAATATGCATCTCCTTTTAATTTTCCAATTCGCCAGTGGTCTAACGATTCGTCGGCGGTTAATCCAATACCGGTAAAAATGCCATCTTTACGAATTATTTCAACAAAGTTGTCGGAGTATATTTTTTTTGTTTTCTCTTCCCAAATTAATTGTTCGGTTTTTAATGTGTCGCCCTGTTCGTTTGTTGCAACAACATTGTTTTTTGCCTCCCATTTTTGTTCTTTTGAAAACTGTTTTGCATAGTCGGCAGTGAGGCTCGAAACCACTTTCCCTTTTGCATTGTATTGTATAATTTCTACTCCGTCGGGAAATTCGTTAAATGTTTTTCCTTCGTTTTCGAACCGGAGAAGTTTGGGCGTTTTTAATGTATATCTGATTTGTCCCGAGTCGGTAAAAATGGTTTCAAAATTGTATGCTTCGAGAATTGGCAAATTTTCGGTAGAGGTAAAAGCTTTTATTTTTTCTATATCGTTTTCGCAACCAAATACAAGTATTGCAGCCCCTAAACAAAGAGCTGCAATACTACTGTTTTTAATAAATTGGAAAAACTTAGAATCTAACTTTAGTTGTTTCATTTATCCAACCTTCAACTTTATACGTGTTCCCTGCTTTTAGTCCCTCCATAAAAGCTTCCTCTTTATTGGGGAAATATTTTTTGTAGGTCGATATTTTTTTAGCTGCATCAACGGCGCAGTCTTCACCGCGGCGTGCTTTTGTGAAATAGTCGACAGCTACCCAGAATACAGCACTTTTCTCTAAATTTGTTCCTTTAAACGAACGAGTTGCTGCAACATAAATATCTCCAATAAGCATGTTAGCCTCACAATAATCGGGCTTAATTTTTAACGCTTTTCTTGCATAAGAACGTGCTTCCTGAAGCGCATTCTCTTTTGCATAAACAAACAACCCGTACTCGTAATAGTAGTTAGCAAGCAACTCTTGGTCGGTCTCCTGATCCATGGCTTGCTTATAATACATTTTTGCTTTTTCCGTATCGTCAAGTTTTAGGTACCGGTGTGCCATATTAAATGCAGCTTCTGCCGATGGTTCAAGCGTGTAAAGTGTTTCGGTAGCTTCATTGTATAAATCGCTATCATCGCATCCGGCTTTACGTAACCGGCGAAGAATGGTTTTTATGGTTTCTGCATCGTGTTTGTTTTGTTTAAACTGTGGTGTGAAAATAGTTACCAGTGCATCGCAATCGGCAGCTCCCGATTTGCCAAAAATATCTTCGATATAAACCTGTACCTTTTTTGCTGCTTCAACTCTTTTCGGATCTTTATCTTTTTCGATAATTGTTTTTACAATGTCGTTACATTTTTCGTAATTGGCAACCATCGACTCTTTAGGCAAAGAGCCCAATTTAAAAAGCGATTTCGATGTTTGCATTAAAAGAACCAAAACAGCTAATTCTGTTTTTTCTCCCTGTAAATCAACCGATGCATTTACCATGCCGTAACCTCTTTCTAAAGCATCTATTTGGTTGGCACCTTCAAGATTTTTCTCTTCAAGTTTATACTTTAACCAAACTGTTCCCTTTCTTCCCAAAACAAATCCTTCGTTACCGTAATACTTAATTCGTTGGTCGAAAAGTTTCATATACTCACTAAAAAGTTTATCCTTTTCTTCTTCAGTTTTAGCATTTTTAATTAAGTAATCATAAATACCTGCTCCGTGGATGTAAACATTTAATGTTGATTTTGGATATTTCTTATAAATCTTTTTCCAGTGTGGGTAGGCCGATTTAATGTCTTTTTGCTTAAAAAACTCGGTGTAAAGCGACAGTTCATTCATAAACTCTTTATCTCCTTCGGCTATTAATTGTTCGGCTAACGAAAGGTTTACTTTACCATCACCTTCTGCTTCAGCGTTTCCTGAAGGTATTTCTCCGGTAAATGCGAAATCGAATTTGTTCCCAGATTTATCTGCAATATCCAGTTTCTTCGAATCGTCGATAAAAGTAAACTTAATCCATTTTGTTTTCGAGCTTGCTTCAACGGTGTATTTTCCGTCGAAACTGGTCATCATTGTACCGCCTTTGTGTGCTTCAACTTCTACTCCGGCAGCAGGTTTTCCATCCATATAAACTGTTCCGGTAATTACCCGTTGAGCTATTGTCGCAGTTGTTGCAACCATAAAAACAGTTGCAAATAAAAGTGATATGCGTAAAAAAGTCTTCATTATTAGTATAATTTAATGTTAATCATATTTTCTTTTCATAAACCACAAGTCGTATAAATTCAAACTTAAATTGAGGCGGGCATATTTTTCCAGAATCAGTCCGTCGTCCATTGTCCCTCGTCGTCCAAATTCAGCAGCAATATTAACTGTTGATTTTGAGCGATTTATTGGTAGTCCAACTCCAAAACTTATGCCAAAATCATTTATATGATGATCGCCAAACAGTAAATAAGTCTCTTCATACTTAAATCCGGCGCGAAATGCAATTTTGCTCGTATAACTTCTTATCGAGTATTTGTCCGGAATCCATTCGGCGCCGACTGCAAATTTATTTAAATCTGTCAGATTTAAAGGTTTCTCTCCAAAAAAAGTTGAGTTCGACCACGATTGATGAAAATAATCGACGTTAACTTCCAGTACATTTTCTTTAACATACGAGATTCCTCCTCCAAAAGTAAGTGGCATTTTTATGGCTCCTTTTTGCTCTTCCGAGAAATGAAGTGTGTCGCGGTCGACTGTTTTGTTGTAGCTGAGGTTTTTCTGAGTTATATCGGAAAACAGCGATGTGTACGAAGGTTTGTTTTCAAGAACAGCGGCGAAAATAATGTGTCGCTTATTTTTTAGTGGCAATTTATATTGCACTCCAAAGTCGAGTCCGAAATCGCTCAATCTGAAATCGGCATACTTTTGCACGCCATAAAAATCGGCAGCATCGAGAAAATATACTTCTGCATTTTTATTCAGTTTTCCAAACAAATAATTCAGGTTTGCACCAATCGATAAATTTTTAAGAGGTTCAATAGCTAACCCAAAATAGGCGTTCGATACAGTTCCTGCGCCAAAATATTTTGTTAGAACTTCGCCAACATTATCAATCTCTTCACGTGTTTCAATTGCATATCCAATGTCGGAAAACGGCAGTAATCCAATACTTGTTGCCATCCAGTCGTTAATTTGGAATTTCATTGCCATATATTGAAAATTTGCATCGACAGAGGAAGCACTTCCTATATCGTTTGAAAATTTTGAATATTTCGAATCGATACCAAACTCGAACATAAATGTTAACGAATCGATGGCGGTATACGACGCAGGATTTGATAGGTTTATTTGCTGGTGCGAGCGGCTTGCTAACGAAGCTCCTCCCATTGCTACCGACCGTCCAAATCCGTATGGTTGAAGATCGCCTAATCCAAAGCGTGAGTAAGGCGAAGAAGTGTTATTATTAAATTGAGCAAATAAAAGCGTAGGAAACACTAACATCCCGACTAAAACAATTACTCTGTTATATCTCCCCATTGTATTCTAATATGCGGTTTAAACCCATGGCTATTAAATTAAAG
>WGCT01000578.1 GCA_015493625.1 Draconibacterium sp.
ACAACAAGGGAATTGAAATTTGCTTTGTTACCAAAGGCCGGTACAATTGGGTGGTGGACGATAAAAGTTACCTGCTGTTTCCGGGCGATGGTTTTATTACTTGTCCGTGGGAAAAACATGGCAGTCCGCGCGAAGTCGTCGATTTGGGCGAGATTTACTGGATTGTTATCCAACCGGAAGTGTTTTTAGAAAACGGCAAGTTTAAATTGGGCAGGTGGTCGAAATTGAACAGGCAGGCAAATGGTTTAATTGGAAAAGTTTTGTCTGAAAACAGAAATCATTCGCTTTTAAAAGCCCAGTTTTTAAAACCTCTTTTTGTAGAGTTACAAAATGAACTCACCCTGAAAGATTTTGGGTACTATCAAAGGGTTTGCGGGTTAGTTGATGAGCTGTTGATAAAAACGGTTCGGTTGCTGCAAAACAGAGAAAACCGGATGATTAAAAATCAGCAGTGGTTTTTAAATTTCGAAAACCGGCTAAAAGAGGAGATTTCGAAAAAATGGACATTGGAAGAGATGACACGCGAAAGTGGGGTAGGGATTACTACATTTACACAATTGGTAAAAGAACAGAGTGGCTACACACCGGCAAACTTTCTGATATTTCTACGGCTCGAAAAAGCAAAAGAGCTGCTGTTGCGAACCAGAAATAAACTTACTGATATTGCTTTGGAATGCGGGTTCTATTCGTCGCAACATTTTTCATCTACCTTTTCGAAGTGGATTGGAATTACTCCAAACGGTTACCGGAAAAGGAACTTTACCTTATAGTTCTAATTTTAACTTTTTCTGTTTTATGCCCATCTCTAAAACGCCGTTGGCATGCCGGTAATAATGGCCGCGCAGGTCTTTCGAATATTCATTTAAAATCTGATTTCCAACGCCATTGTAATCGCCGCACCGGTAAAGTGCTCTTCCTAAGATTAATTCGCGTAACGAACTATTTCTTGTAGTTGTGTCGGTTTTGCTTTTAGGTTCAATTTTTTTGGCTGTTTCAATATCTTGAATGGCATGTCCGCGAACTCCCGGCATCTGAATAAGTTCGAAAAGGGGTTTGGCCGCTTTTTTATTTCCAATGGTTTCCAACGCAATTGCCACTGCCCTGAAATGCGAGAACTCGCTTTCGGGAGTGAGTTTTTTCATCAACCTGAAAAGGGAGGGCAACACTTCGGTTTTCTTTGTTCTGCCAGCTGCAATTATTAAACTGTCTAGATAGCTTAAACTGCGCCCAAACTGACCCATTCCGCGAAAGTTCCATCCTTCGTCCCAGTCGTCGAAACTGTCAATTGCTTTAATCAGCTCTTTCCAACCGTCAGCAATTCCAATCATTCCAAGTATTCTGGCATACACAAGTTTATCTTTTTCGTTTTGAGTGAGATAAAAATTGTCGGTTAATGCACGAATCCCTTTTTCTCTGTCCCAAAGAACAATTTCCAGCCCTTTCAGATTATCGATAACTGTTTTTGCCGCTTCCTGAACTTTTTCGAAAGATGGAGGATAATTATCGACATCGGTTAAAACATGTTCGGGCATACTGCCAATTTTTATCAGCTCTTTTTGAAGCTGTTTAATATTGATATATCTGATTTTTTGTTGGTTTGCAGCTGCCATTGCCGCCGCCTTTCCAACGGCAAATCCTTGGTTTTGCAAACAAGGCTGCATGCGTAGCACCGGCATGGCATCGCGGTTGGCACTGGCGCCAAGTCCGGTAACAACAATTCCTTCGAGATGCTTTGGCAAGAGTGCGCGGAATGGCATGTAGGCAAGTACATCTGCGCCACTGTGGGCAGGCGGTTTTAACGCAAAAAACGGGTCTTCGGTAAATCCGTGTGTGTCGAACGAGCTCAGGTGAACCGAAATTGTGTCGGGATAAGTTCTGCCATTATATACATCGAGAACCGACACGGTAAAGTCACCAATCATCCGGCGGCGTTCGCGGGTTTGCGGAATTTTCCCAATGTCGTATTGCTCCTCAAATTTATCTTTTGCTACCACCATTGTACGCCAAACGTCGAGTAAATCGGTGTCGTTTGTAAAGGTCCAGTCGGTGTTGTTGTAAAAGTCGTTCGGGTTTTTAAATGGGAATCCGGCTCCTTGCACGGCAACCGAATTTCCATCGGTATAACGGTAGGCCGCACCGGCGGCAATTGCCATGTCGGCACTACCGGTTGAGTCGATTACCGTGTGGGCAAGAACAATCCCTTTTCCTTCGGGCGTGGCAACAACAATTCCTTTTACGCGGTTGTTTTCTACATAAGCACCGCAGCCGATAATTCCAAACCAAATGTTGCCACCGGCTTTTCGAATCTCTTTGCGGTAATACTCTGTTTTCCAGTCGAAAACCCACTCTGCCAGCGACTCTTTTTGACGCAGATTTCCAACGCCCATACTACGCACCCCGTTATCGACCACATTTGTATAACCTTTCCGGTATCCATGGTAATATCTCCCAATCATTCCCAGCGTTCCCATTCCGCCAAGTCCGTGCATATAATCCACCACAAGTGTTTTAGCCCCTTTCTGAGCTGCACCCACTCCGGCAGGCGCACCGGCTGTTCCACCGCCCAGTACAACCACATCGTAAGAGCCTAAAACCGGAATGTTGCTCTCTTCGGCAATAATATTCCCGACATTTAGTGTGGGACGTAATCCGTCTAACAGTTCCGCAATATCTCCATTTTCAGTGCTCTCTTTTTTCTCTCCTTTTATTGAAGGAGTTGCTATTTCGGGAAGCGAGCTTGCTAAAATTGCAGCCTCAATTCCAATGCGTTCTCCAATACGAATCAGTTTTCCCGGCTCTAAAAGTGTTTCGGCGGCTTTGTTGCTAAGATTTGCACTTCCGCTTAAAACAAACAGATTCTCAACTTTTTGGGGTTGAAAAACTTTAAGGTTGATTTTTTCGGAATTTACATTTGCTTTGTTCCAGTGCTTTTTCCCCTCCATTTTATCGGGTGGATTTTGAAAAAGCAAGTCGGCCGACTCCACCTGATTTGCATCCCAGGTTAAATCGCGAGCAATTTGCTCGGCTTTTGCAAACGAAT
>WGCT01000579.1 GCA_015493625.1 Draconibacterium sp.
GATATAAAGACCATGAACCACAACACATTACTGATGAACCGTTTTTTTGACGTGTTCGGGATTAACCCATACTCTGCTAAAAATAGAAAGAGATTGGACAAACTATTGTATTTTGGTACTATTGCCGCTTGAGATTATAACGGAGTATTGATTAAAAATGCTTGTATTTATTCATTTTATGTTGCGGATATTTTAGCATTTAATTCCGTCCGAAGAATCGGACGGCAAAGGATATGCTCAAACCCAAAAGGGTTTCGGGATTATTTACCGCCATCGCCGGAGCACATCGAGAGCACACAGGTAACCACTATAAATTGCCCCCGAATAACCACCACCGGTTTGCGACCACGCCGATGCAAACGAAAGATTCTTTACCGGATTTTGAATCACTGTTTTTACCCGCGCAGGAGTTTGTGCAAATCCGTACACCGCGCCACCCGGAGTTAGCGTATAACGCTGTACCGTTTTAGCTGTAGCAACTTCGTAAAACTCAACAGCATCTTTAAATCCGGGCAACAATTTCTCTAACCGGTTTATAAAATGAGTTGCCACCTCGTTTTTCCGCTGTTTATACTCTTCTCCGGTCAATGTTTCCCAATCAACTAAATAATCGTTGCAACAAACTGCGCCTACTGCGCGGTTTCCGGTTACAAGTTGCGAATCGATTTGCGAATAGTCGACAAACGTAAAACTACGCTCATTAAAATCGGCATGGTTATTCTGAGAAATATCCCTAAGTTTTTTTACCGACTTATCGAAAATAAATGTCGAATAATTTTTGTTCCCAATCTCATTCAGTTTTTTATTGAACCCAAAATAAACAGTCAGCAACGACGGGCCCGGCTTTAGATTTTTTATCTCATCGTTTATTGTATCGCCAAACTCTTTTGAAATAAGCTGATTAGCAACTTGCGGAATTGAAGCATTTGCAATTATCTCGCCGGCATATGCAGTTTTAATCTCGCTATCGCTCTTCTTCACACCCTTGTAACGAATTCCAACAGCAGTACCGTTTTCAACAACTATCTCTTTTGCTATCTGTTTTAGCAAAACAGTTCCACCATTTTCTGTTATAAAATTCATTAAATAATCGGACAAAACCTGCGAGCCCCCTTGAATAAAATTACCACCTCCCTGATAATAACTGTTCTGAGCCATTGAATAGTAATTCAGCGAAAGTTCATACGGATTGTCGTGATAGTACCCCAGATTACCCAGTAAAATAAGTTTTAAATCTTCGTCGGTAAGAATTGAATCCATAAATTCGCCCACAGTACGTTCAGGTTTATCGCGCTCCTGTTTAATTATCTTTTTACTATTTTCAATTCGATAAAAATAGCTGTCAATTCCCTTTTTCTCGTTTGGGAAGAGACGATAAAGCTTCTCTTTCACCTCATTTACATTGTGCGAAACAACCACATCGTATTTGCCATTTACAAAACGATAAAATTCAGGAACTTTCAAAAAAGTAACATTGTTGTTAACGCCGAGGTCGCGAAAAATACGATTTTTCATATCGGTTGTATGCAGTCCATCCATTTCGTGCAAACCCACTTCCAAAGTAAATTCTTTCCTGTTAAATGTTGTCGCACATCCTCCGGGGCGGTCGTGCTGTTCAACCAAAAGAACTTTTTTACCCTCCTTGGCAAGTTTGGCGCCGGCAAACAATCCGCCCAATCCACCTCCAATTACAATCATATCGTATTTCATCTCAATCTAATTTTTATTTTCAAAGCACCATCAAACTATTCCATTGTTGGGTTTTAAATCTCTCTATTCGGGAAAATCTCTTCCAGCTCGCTGGCATATTTTTGAGCAATAAATTTCCTTCTCAGTTTAAGAGTTGGCGAAAGCTCTCCCGACTCCGGATTCCAAATATGAGGAACAATTCTGAAACGAAGAATTTGTTCATGCTTACTAAGTTTTTCGTTTATCCTTTTAATCTCCCGGTTAAAAACATCAATCACTTTTGGGTTCGAAATTACTTGCTCTTTTCCCCCGAAAGGCAAATTATTTTCGTTACACCACCCTGCCAGATAGGCAAAGTCGGGGACAACAATTGCGCTGGCAAATTTTTTCTGCTCACCCACCACCATCGACTGTTCAATAAAAACCGACTCCTTTAGTTTGTTCTCAACAATTTGTGGGGCTAGAAATTTTCCGTTCGAGAGTTTAAATATCTCCTTTTTACGGTCGGTTACTTTTAAAAAACCGTCGTCGGTAATTAATCCAATATCTCCGGTTCGAAACCATCTTTCCTCGTCGAACACCTCTTTCGTAAGTTCCTCGTTTTTATAATAACCCAACATTACGTTGTCGCCTTTGCAAAGAATCTCCCCATCATCGGCAATTTTCAGGTCAACACCATCAATTAATGCCCCCACTGTACCAAGTTTCAACAGAGGTTTTTTGCTTCGGTTAATTGTAATTATCGGCGATGTTTCGGTCAGTCCGTACATATTAATTATCCTGATTCCGGCTGCCCAGAAAACCCGTTCGAAACGCGGTTGCAAACTGGCACCACCGCATCCTGCCAATTTTATATTTCCACCCAGTGCCTCGCGCCATTTTGTAAAAATAAGTTTATCGGCAATGGCATGCTGCTTACGATAAAACCAACTGCTCTCTTCGGGTAATCGATATTTCAGTCCCAAACGAACAGCCCAAAAGAAAAGCGCTTTTTTTATCCCTTTAAGTTTTTTGCCTTTTGCCATTACGGTATCAAAAATTTTTTCCAGAATTCGCGGAACAGTATCGAAACCCTGCGGTTTTATCTCTCTCATATTTGCTGCAATTGTTCCCATATTTTCGGCATAATAGATTGAAGCTCCTGAATATTGAGTTTGATAATTCCCCATTCGTCCGCCAACGTGGCAAAGCGGTAAAATACTCAGATATTTATCGGTAGGTTTAAGCTCGAAAATTGCCGATGCAGCTAAAAAATTATGAACCATATTTTTGTGCGACAACATCACTCCTTTTGCTGTTCCTGTTGTTCCGGAGGTGTAAATTAATGTGGCAAAATCGTTTTCACCAATGCGCTCTTTCCGCACTTCAAGTTCTTCCCAAAATTCATCTTTTCTACTCTTCCCCAGTTCAACAATCGATTTCCAGTTCTTTGCCTCATCAACCACATCGAAAGTGTACACCTCCAAATTCGTGTCGCGTTTTTTAAGAACAGACAAAAACTGATTAAATAGTTTTTTATCCGACACAATAATCAACCCGGCATCGGAATGAGTTATAATATGCTGATACTCTGCATTACTCATTGTGGGAAAAACAGGCACGTGAACAATTCCTGCCATTGCCATTCCCATATCAACAAAATTCCACTCGGGTCGATTATTCGAAACAGTAATAATTTTATCGCCGCCATTAAATCCCAATGCCATCAATCCATAAGCAAAATTATGGCTTAACTCAATGTATTCGGCAGCACTGTACCCCTGCCATTTCCCATTTTTTTTGAAATTAAGCACATTGGTGCGATAGAACTGCTTCTTATATCTGTCCAACAAATCGAAAGTTCTCGTAATGGCCATAAAATTGAACCCTTTAAATTAAATTTATTTTTATTCTGCCCGAGTATAACAAACAATAAAATACTAATCTTCCCAGTCGAGCAACCGGTTTTCGCCCTTTAAATTTTTTATCTCCGTTATCTCCTGCGAAACTTCCACAACGCCTTTATAATTCCCTTTCTCGTCGCGGACTGCAAAGTATTGAATTAATAGCAGTTCACCTTTCATATTAATCCAAAAACTGGCAACATCTTTTTTCCCTGTTCTGAATGACTCTACAATTTTTTCAACCACGTGCACACTTTCGGGTGGGTGACAATTATGCACATCGCGGCCAATTACCGACTTGGTACGCGGAAAGATTCGCTTTTTCGGAGTTGAATAATATTTCACTTTATTATTCTCGTCGACAAAAGTTATATCGACCGGCAAGTGGTTAAATACCAGCTTTATCTGTTCAACCGATAAATTTCCGGTTTCCAAATCTACTTCGGCATTCTCGAAAACCGATGCCGCCTCGTTAATGTCGAAAACTTTTTCGGGCTGATAAAAAGGGAAGCCCATTTCAACACTCTCCCCCAAAAGAGCGTTTAATTTCTCCTCTTCTATTTTCTCCTGAATAAAAGGAAAGAGAATACGTTCTTCGCGAAATTTAACGGCGTACATATTAAAAAACAGGTCGCCAACCCAACGGTTAAAAAGCTTCATGTCGACAGGTATTTCGCCCTTTAACATTTTTATTGCCGACGATACATTGCGCCGGATATCGTCGTGAAACGACCACATTACCTGCAAACAACGATAATCGGGAATATATTTTTCGACAACCGGGAAAAGCAGATTCTCTTTAATGGTGTAGTACTTTCCAAACTTTTCGAGGTCCATTAATTTTTTCAACAATTCGTTTTTAATCGATTCGTCGCCTGCCTGTTTATTCACCCCACGAAACAGTGGCTTAATTTTTAGTAAACGCTCTTCCATTAACCGGTTATTTTCAACACAAACTCCCAAATAGCTCTCTTTCTCGGGAGGAAAATAAGCGTGTTCTGCAAGAGTTTTATGAAGCAAATTCAGCAACTTATTAATTCCTGTTTTCAGTTCGTCCATCGGCACTTTTTTTACAACCAACTTATCGACAACCGCAATCACATCGGAAGAGACACACGATTCGATAACCCCTTGATGCTCGCGTACTAACTCACCCAACTTTTCGCCTTTTAAAATTCCAAAAAACAGAGTTTCAAGCTGCTCAACTCTTTTCAATTTATGCTTTGTTATTTCCGACATATTTCCCCTTTCAAGTTTCTTTACCTGTATTAATTTTCGAAAACAAAGATACAAAAAAGGTCTTCTCTTCCATTGTCGAAAATTACGAGAATGGATTGCATAAAAACGACAAAAGCTGAATACATTTTATTCGTCTTGAAATTGTTAAAAAACAAACAGACAAATTTCATTTGCCACCTTTGTAATTATTTCTATTTTAAGCAACCTAATTA
>WGCT01000580.1 GCA_015493625.1 Draconibacterium sp.
TCTTGTTTCTTTTCATCATTTTTTTATGTTTTTTAAGATTTTATTTAAAGCATCTGTTTGATGCTTCATTTTATTTTTAAGCTTTTTAATGGAATCTTTATCTGCTTTTTCAAAAGTATCTTGCTTCTTATTATGTCTTTTGCCGTCTTTCATTTCAGCACACTTTCTTATTGCACAATAAAATTAAACCGGTTCAGCAGCACATCATAATTTTCGAGGTAAGCGAAAGGTTTCAGAATTGTTTCAAAAAGTCACAAAAATTGTAACCAACTGAAAAATAGAGTAATGACAGGATTAGATTTGGCGGTTTTTTTAGTCTTGATGTTGAGAACTATAGTTGCATTAGGAAAAGTACAAGTTTCTCGTCGGATGAAAGGTTAAGTTTTTGACGTAACCGGTAACGGGTAGTTTTTATTCCTCCCTCCGATTTATAGGTAATGGCAGCAATCTCTTTTGTGGTAAGATTTAGTTTTAACAGGGCAGCTATTTTTATTTCCGAGGCCGAAATATTGGGGCACACCTCAATCAGGTTTTTATAAAATCCCGAGTGGATATTTTTAAAAACTTTCTCGAACTCGTCCCAAATATTCTGTTTGGTATTCGAGTCAATTTCGCGAACAATATCGTTTATTGTCTGTCGTGCCTCGTTATTATTTTGCAGCAAATATCCCAATTTCTCTAACTTTTCAATAATTCCCGAAATGGCATCGTTATATCGTATCATTTCGAGTGCTTTCGATGCAAGTTCGCGGTTTTTCGATTCGAGCTGCTCTTGCAACAGTTGTTTTTCTTGTTGAATAATTTGCCTCTCCTGCCTATTAATTGTATTCTCCTGTTCGTGAACTCGTTTTTGGCGTTCCAATGCAACAAGCTTTGTTTTAAGCAAAAAGAACAGCAGCACCACCATAATGGCAAATACAATTATTAAAACAATCAGCAGAATATTGTTGTTTCGCTGAATCTTATTTTTTTCAGTTAAGTACTGAATCTCGTTATCCTTTTTTTCATTCTGAAACTTTGCTTCCACCTCGGTTAACATCCGTTCTTTCTCAGAGTTAAAGAGACTGTCCTCAATCTCCTTATACATTTTCTGAAAATTAAAAGCGGTCTTATAATCGTTATTAAAAGCATAAATTTCCGATAACTTTTTATACGTTGATGCAAGCAATGCTGCGTTATTAATGTTTTTGGCCTGGGCAAGAGTTTGTTCTGCCAGAGCAAGCGCTTTGTGAATACCTTGCCGGTTTAATACATCGGCTAATTCAATATTCACCATAATCATCCCTGTTCGCTCGTCGAGCTTTTTAAAAATTGAAAAGGAGTGATGTAAAGCTTCTTCTGCCTCTTTATAGCGCCCCAATTCTAAAAGAACTTTACCAATACTTAACTCCGACGAAGCAATATGACGTTGATTTTTCATCTCTGTCCGAATAGATAATGCTTTCCTGAAATAAAGAAGCGAAGAGTCGGGAATACCAAGAGAAGTATAGGCAGAACCAATGCAACTATAAACATTTGCAACTCCAAATTTATCGTTTATCTCCTTTTTTATCGAAAGCGATTCGTTAAAATATTCCATTGCTTTTTTTATCTCGTCTCGATCCAATAAAATATCACCAATACAATAGTAGCAGGTCGACAACTGTTTACGTTCGCCGGTTTTTTCCGACAATTCTACCGACTTTTTTAACATCTCAATGGCTTGTACATAATCTGATGTGGCACGTAACGAAAATGATTTTACGAGATACCAAAAGGCGAGTGTTTTAATATCGCCCTCTTTTTCCAACGGTTTTTTTGCTTTATCGAGATATCTGTTCGATAAGTTAAATTGCGACTCGTAATAATAAACACGCCCTAACCATAACAAACTGCGGCCAATACCACGGGTATAATTAAGTGAAAGTGAAATGGAATAGGCATCCTGTAGAAACATCATTGCATTGTTGTTTTCAATACTGCAATAGTGCTCTCCCAATTCAATTAACCGATTTACTTTTGCTGTATCATCTTTCATTTCAGGTAGTTGCCTTTCAATCTGCTGATACCGTTCTTGCGAATAAAGGAGCAGTGCCTGAGTGAGAAACAAAATTAGAATGGCAATTTTTTGCAATGCTAATTTATGCTTTATCGAACAATATGTTTTTTGAACATACATTAAATATGAAATAATCTTTGCATAAAAATGGTTTAAGTCAATCGAAAATCTACAAGCATTTCCAATATGCTTCGGGGCGAAAAGCGATATGGATTAAGTTTGCCTCTCTCAAAATCCCCTTTAATTTTTAATAACTACACAGAAAGTTATTAAATCCTCTACAACTTTGCAACTAAATTATTAATGCCGGAGATTTTATACAACATCGCTTTTGCAAACTCAATCCAAATAATTTCACCACGAAAACCAATCTGAATTGACTTTCTTAACCTATAATTTATGTAAGATAACTTGAATTGATAAAATTAATATATATGCCAATAAGGCAATTAAACATTGGTAGAGCCATAACCACAGCGTGATTTTTCAATTAACTTAGTATACAAAAGAACGAGCAAAAAGAGTTAGGATAATTCTGTTTAACTTTCTATTTCCGACACATCGGTTTTTGTCAGTTCGTCTAAATTAAAATATTGCATTGCTAAAAATGTACCAGGGACAATCCATAGCAGCATAGAGACAACACTCGACACACCCAATAAAACCCAATACCATGTAGGATAGTTAAATGGTTCTCCTCCCGAAGCAATACTTCCCATTGTTGTTGCAAGTCCTGCAATTGTATTTGGAATTGAGAGAACAAACCCAACTGCAAAAATAATTAAGATACCAATAAGATTGAGAAGAAACGTGTTCCACCATTGCTTGTGTACCAAAGTGCGCGAACGCGCGAGTGCATTTCCTAGCCCTTTTCGTTCAAATAGTATAATTACTATTGTTAACGAAAAAGTATTTGCAAAATAGATACCCGGAACAAAGCATAAAACAGTACCGGCAATAATTAGCAGGTACACAATAATTCCTGCTCCTAATGCAAGTAAACTGTTTGAAAAAAGCAACGGTTTAATTTCAGCAATTTCGAAATTCCCTTTTCCCTTTTTTACATAAATTTCTATGTAAGAGTAATAAGTTCCAAATAATAACGACTGTACAAAAATGCCGAAAAGCGACACCATAAAAATATTTGCATAAAACGGGCCAATTTGAGCCATCAACTCTTCCGGGTTGTTAAAGTTAAAATTAACAAAAACCTTCATTTGTACATACACCTGAACAGCTCCGTAAAGAATAAGGAATGGTAAAACGTAAACTAAAATTAACGAGAATATGGGTTTATACTCCTGTTTTAAAAAAGCAAAAGAGTCGGAAAGGATATCTCCTAATTCTCTTTTTTTTCTGAATTGAATTTCGTTATTTTCCATTAATAGAGTGTGTCTTAAAAGGTCTGTTTTTCAATTTTATATTTGTTTCGCTCGCTTGAACTGCGCGAAATTAATTCGCCTAAAAATCCTCCCATAAAAAACTGTGCACCCATAATCATCGATGTAAGTGCAATGTAAAAGTAGGGGCTGCTGGTAATTAAGTGTCCGGTAATTCCTACTTTCAGTTCGTTAATTTTAATTATTGCCAATCCTATCGAGGCTGCAATACCAACAAGAATCATAAGCACGCCCAACACGCCAAAAAAGTGCATGGGGCGTTTTACAAATCGCGAAATAAAAGTTACCGAAAGTAAATCGAGCGGGCCACGTACAAATCGCTCGAGGCCAAACTTAGTTACACCGTATTTGCGCTCGCTGTGAATAACCACCTTTTCGCCAATATTTTTATATCCTGCCCATTTTGCCAGTACCGGAATATAACGATGCATATCGCCATAAACTTCAATACTTTTAATAACATTTTTACGGTACGATTTCAACCCGCAGTTCATGTCGTGCAGTCTTATTCCGGTCATGCGGCGAACTGTCCAGTTGTATAATTTACTCGGTATATTTTTCGAAAACACCGGATCGTGCCGTTTCTTTTTCCACCCCGAAACCAAGTCGAAACCATCTTCAACAATCATCCGGTAAAGTTCAGGAATTTCATCGGGGCTGTCTTGCAAGTCGGCATCCATTGTTATTACTACATCGCCTTGCGCCTCTTCGAATCCACAAAACAATGCAGCCGATTTCCCGTAGTTTCGCATAAATTTTATTCCTTTAATGGCACTCTCTTTCTGTTTTAACTCTTCAATAACTGCCCACGAATTGTCTTTACTGCCATCGTCAATCATAATAATTTCATACGAGAAATTATTCTCGCTCATCACCTTCTTTATCCATGCAACCAGCTCGGGCAGCGATTCCTCTTCGTTATAAAGAGG
>WGCT01000581.1 GCA_015493625.1 Draconibacterium sp.
GAGAAATCGTTTATCATGGTTATTTTAATTCAAATTTTTATTTCCCGAAGATAATTTAGTTCTCCTTCGTTTTCAACTTTTAAAACAAAATTGAAACGATTGAGGTTGAGGCACAATTCAAAATCTTTTTGCGGTGCCCATTCCTGTTTTTCGGGGTCGAAAAATCGTGCCCCCGAACCGGTCCGCATCTGTTGAACCATTTTGCTGAAATTATTTGTTCTGCCTTCCAGCTCATTTTTAATAAATTCGGCACACAGCGTATCTTCGTCGGTGGGATATTGGCAGGCATACCCCATACAA
Source organism: Draconibacterium sp. (assembly GCA_015493625.1). Taxonomy (GTDB): domain Bacteria; phylum Bacteroidota; class Bacteroidia; order Bacteroidales; family Prolixibacteraceae; genus Draconibacterium. Next base: position 301 of record WGCT01000581.1, read on the forward strand.
ACCAGCGAAACAACTTCGGGTTTTTGTTGCCTGATATATTTTATAATTGCTCCGGCGTTTACAAAACTACCGGTAACTATTTCGTTGGCATTTGTTGCATTGGCAATGCCCTGTGTTCCCGAGCTTGTTGTGTGAACAATTGTCTTTCCTGCCAAAATCTCACGCTTAAGCTGCGAGGGAGAGTTTCCGAAATTAAATCCCGGAGGTTTCTGCTCGTTACGCTCGCCCACCAAAATATAGTCGGGGTTTTTCTCTTTTAGCTGGTAGGCAAATTCAATGTCGGCAACCGGATAAATTTTTACGCCACCGCTGTCGAATATGTAACAAGTTGTAGAGAACGCCCTGAAAACATCGATAATAACGGTTAATCCTCTGGCAGTTTTCGCTCCATCGAGCAGTTGTAGTATATTAATTTTCATGGGTCTATTTTATTTGTTAAAGCAACTCCCTTTCTGAACCTTGTTCTTAATCTTTAATTTTCAGCACAATGTGGTTTTGTTAAAATTTTTTCGAAAGTAGGGAAATTGACTCACACTATAAGCAAATTTTTCTAACCAATTTCAAGCACCTAAAAATTAATTTCGAATAGTTGTAACATTAATTTGTTATATGTGTCAAATGAGTTAACAAAAAGGTTTAAAATAAATTTGTTTAGTTGTTTTTCAATTAAACTTTTGTTGGTAACCCGAGTCAATATTAGATAACTTTTTTATAACGTATACAGAATTGTGCAGATAAAAATAGAGAATTTGAATAAAGTTTATCGGGGAGGAAAATATGCGGTAAAGAATTTGAATTTAGAAATTCCAAGCGGGATGTTTGGTTTGCTTGGTCCAAATGGAGCAGGAAAATCGACATTGATGCGTATTTTGGTAACATTAATGAAACCCACGTCGGGAAAAGTTACGGTAAACGATTTAGATTTGGCAAAGAACCGTAAAGAGATTCGGTCGATGTTGGGTTATCTTCCACAGGATTTTAGCTTTTTCTCGAAATTAAAAACCTACGAGTTTTTAGACTATGCAGCTCGGTTATCCGGGATGAAAAACGGGGCTGCTCGTCGCACTGCAGTCGACCAAATGCTCGAGGAGGTGGGGCTGTTCGAAGCCCGCGACCGCAATGCCAATAAACTCTCGGGAGGGATGAAACGACGGCTCGGAATTGCACAGGCATTAATTAATAATCCTAAAATTATTGTTGTAGACGAACCCACTACCGGTCTCGACCCGGAGGAGAGAATCCGTTTTAGAAACTTACTTTCAACAATAAGTACCCACGATGTAATAATTATTCTTTCAACTCATATTGTTGGCGACATTTCGAGTACGTGCGATAATATGGCCTTGCTCAACAACGGGCAATTGGCATTTGCCGGCTCGCCCGAAGAGTTGGTAAAAGAGGCCGAAGGAAATGTGTGGCAAATTGAAGCCACCGAGGCCGAGTACCTCGAAATAAACGAAAAATACCCGGTTATTTCTACAATACCAATCGACGGTGGCTGGGAAATACAAGTGGTTGCAAACGATATAAACGGCTATTACGGGAAACAAATTGCTCCAAATCTCGAACATGCTTATGTTCATTTTATGGAAAACAAACTCAATCAGTGGACCACCGCTTAATTCATAACCAGAGAAATGATATCATTACACAATATACTTTCCATCTCGAAATACGAACGAAAGACACTTTTAAGAAGTTGGTTTTTTAAAATCTTTACCATTCTGTCGTTACTGGTTTTGTTCGGAATGAATTTTGGAATGATAATAGAGGGCGGCGGCAGCGAAGGTTGGGCAATTCGAAGTATTCCGAGTGCTATCCCCTATTTCAACCTTCTGGTTTTAAATGTAGCACAGGCAATAATTGCCGTATTTCTTGCTTCCGATTTTCTAAAGCGCGATAAAAAGTTAGATACCACCGAGGTAATTTATATGCGCTCGATGACCAACGGCGAATATGTAATTGGAAAAACATGGGGCAATTTGCAGGTGTTTTTAATACTAAATATAGCAGTGGTAGTTATGGCATTAATTTTTAATGCACTTGCCGCCGGCACACCAATTAGCTGGCTCTCGTATGCTGCGTATTTACTCTTAATTAGCATTCCAACACTTGTTTTTATAATGGGGCTTTCGTTTTTATTGATGAGTGTTATCCGAAACCAGGCCATAACTTTTGTACTTGTTCTTGGGTACATTGGCATCACTCTTTTCCTGCTGCAAGCTAAGTTCTACTATATATTCGATTATATGGCGTTTAACATTCCAATGCTAAGTTCCGACATTGTCGGGTTTGGAAATATGGACGTGATTCTGGCTCACCGGGGCATCTATTTTAGTTTGGGACTGGGTTTTATTTTTCTCACTATTTTTCTGTTGAAACGGCTATCGCAGTCGGGAGGTTCAAAATGGCTTTCACTTTTTTTTAGCATTGTATGTATAACTTTTGGTGGTTATTTAGCCTACAATCATATTCATAAATTCAAACAAATCGAGAAATTTAGAGCCGAAGCAGTTATTTTAAACAACAAATATGTAGAGGAGCCAATTCCGGCAACACTTAAACAGTCGATAAAACTTACACACACCGGAGATAAAATAGCAGTAAAATCGTTGATGGAGGTGGAAAATAACACAGGAAATATTCTGAAAAAACTACTGTTCAGTTTAAATAGCGGGTTAAAAATTTCGGAATTAAAACTGAATGGAAAACCTGTTTCGTTTGAACGAAAAAAGCATCTTGTAATTGTTTCAACCCAGGTTAATATTCAACCAAACGAAAAAGCAAATGTTGAGTTTACCTATTCGGGGAAAATAAACGAAGCACTCTGTTATCTCGACATCGACGAGGAAACAATGCAGGAGAAATATGGTAAATTTGTAATAAATGTTGACAAACGGTTTGCTTTTATAACGCCCAATTATCTGCTTCTTTCGCCCGAAGCAAACTGGTACCCGAAAACCGGAGTTACCTACAGCTCTTCCAATGTAAGCTGGTACCAACCTCATTTTATCGATTTTACACTCGAAGTAAAAACCTCGCCACAGTTAAAAGCAATCTCGCAGGGGAAAATTGATGAGGTAGCAC
>WGCT01000582.1 GCA_015493625.1 Draconibacterium sp.
AAATTTATATGGGTCGTACGAGTGAAACGAGCCAATTACATAGTCATCGTCGGGAATTTGTGCATGAATTAAGTCGTCGGCACCACCCCAGTTGTTCCCCTGAAAAATAACTAACCGCGTTGGATTTGTTTTCCGAATAATCGAAATTATTCGTTGGTGCATATCATCGTTATTTGCTTTTGTCATTCCGAGTGGCTCGTTTAAAACTTCAAAAATTAAACTATCCGATTTGTCTTTAAAACGTTCCGAAATTTGTGTCCAAATACTATCGAAACGTGCTTTATTTTCTTCTGAGTAACTCTCTTTTATCCAGTTGTCGTGGTGCGAATTTATAATGATAAAGAGCCCGCGTTTAAGTCCCCAGTCAACCACTTGTTCTATTCTGTCGAGCCATGCTGTTTCGATTTTATACGGTGCTGTTTTCCCTGTGTAATTATCCCATCTTACCGGAATCCTGACAAGTTGAAATCCCGCTTTTTTATACATATCGAAATAGTACTCTTCTGCTTTCGGGTTGTTCCACCCGGCTTCGGTAGGGGGCTCGTGCGTATTCCCCAGATTAATTCCTTTTTGCATTTGAATAACTGCCTCGTGAGGGGTGATTTGTGCCTTTGAGATTAGACTCCCCGAGAGTAATAATACGAGGATTAAATAACTCAATAATTTTGTTTTCATCTCTTTTCGTTGAAATTGTTACTGCTCATTTTCTGTTTTATTTTTGTACTTCTATTCTTATTTCCATTTGGTTCCATAAATAATGAACGGCATGCGACTGCCCCTTCTCATTTGCCATTGCATCCGACCAGATTAAAATCATCTTTTGCCCGTTGTCGCTAATTTATTTGGGCGAAAGTTTGGGCTGATAAGTCCTGTTTTTCTTATTGTCAACAATCCATTGGTCGGTGTAAAAGAACTGTTTCCACGGGCCGTATGGTTTTTCTGAATACCAAAAGCCCAAACTACCGGTTTCGGTATGCATCCACCAGTCGTAATAATCTTTGTCGGAGTTTGTCATTTCGCGGCCGCCAACTGTGCCTCCGTTTACCATAATATATAATCCGAGTCCTTCGTTCCAGACCACCGAGGGCAGCCACGAGTACCAGCCAAAATAATGTCCGTTGGAATTTTTCTTGGGAAACTTATAAACATAGCCATGTTTGCTAATGTCTCCTGACCATTGAGGCTGATTATTTTCGTCGTATTTAGTAAAGTACTGCCACTCGTTTCTAACACCCAATTTGTCTTTTTTAACTTTTGCCAAAGTAAGAAGATTTGTCTGTGCACCTTCGGGCGAGTAGATATAAATGTAGCCGTCTTTATTTGCTGAATTATTTTGCCCCTCCTGAACAAATGCAACATACGAAAACGGGTAAGCCATCTGTTTTTGGTGAGGCAATCCACTCTCTTCCAAAAAGAACATCTCTTCGTTATTAACTACATTTCGCATAGTGTCGTATTTTGCAAGTGGCAATTCTTTGCCCTCTTTACTAACCCGAAACCATGATTTGCCATTATCGGGAGACTTCAGTAATTTAATTCCACGGAACGGGCCCGACCAACTTCCCCCCGGAGTTTTCGAAATGGTTGCATAAATGTTATCGTCAATTGAAACAATTCCATAGCCAAACCAACTTCCTTCTTTTCCGCTAAAATTGGGATAGTTTGGAATATCTTCTCTTCGAAAGTTTTTTGCATTGCCCGTTAACCGAAACAGGTGATTGTGGTAACCTCCATTTGGAGTGTCGATATTTAACCAATTTCCATCGCACATCGATACAATTTGCGAGCCATCTTTGGCCCAGGTAATGCACCAGTTATCGCCCGACGAACCAATACGTTTTACGGTCTCTTTTAGAAACTGTACACCCTGTGGTTTTGCTTTGTGGGGCGCTTTGCAACTACTAATTGTAAGAATTAAAGATGCACTAAAGAGTAACATTGCTATTGTTTTCATAAATATATTTTTTTATTTAACATTTAATGCCGTATTTCCCATCTCCATCTCAAGCACTCCGCCTTTAACAATCTCTTCGTGGCTAATCCAGTAACGGTTCAACTTTTTCCCATTCAGTTTTAACGATTGAATGTAGATGTTTTTTTCGGAGTTATTATGAGCAATAATTGTAAAAGTTTTTCCCGGATAATAATCAGGGTCGAGTTGAATGGTTATTTTTGAGAAAACAGGCGAAGTAATCTGGTATTTATTATCTCCGGGAGAAATTGGGTGAATACCAATAGATGCCAGTACATACCAAGCCGACATTTGTCCTTCGTCTTCGTTTCCTACATAGCCATCAATTCCGGTTCCGTACGCACCTTTACAAATTGCCCGCGTCCATTTTTGTGTTAAATAAGGCAATCCTATTTCGTTAAAAATAAACGGCACATGGTGAACCGGCTCGTTGGCATGGTTATAATAGTCGTTCCAAAGAAAATCTGGCGGGATACGTTCAAAAAATGTGGTTAATTCTTTTATCATAAACTCTTTCCCCATAAGATTGGTTAACCCTTTATTATCGTGTGGAACAAACCAACCTTGCTGGTACGGATTACTTTCGGTACAACCTTGTCCTTGAACTTTTTTGCCTTCCCATTTCATCCACGAGCCATCTTCATTTCGGGTTCGAAACCATTGTACTTCAGGAGACCAAACACTTTTATACGATTTCGATTTTTTGTAGTAACCGGTAGCAATAGAATCTTTACCCAACGATTCGGCAAATCTGGCCAAACACCAGTTGTTATAGGCATATTCCAATGTTCTCGAAAGAGAACCCGGCGTGAATCCCTGCTCATTATTATCGAATTTATGAATTGAGTTTAAACTGTATTGAAATGCCTTTTCTACATCATAATTCCTGATTCCTTTTTCGTAAGCATCAACAATTACCGAAACGGCTGGATTTCCTAACATACATCCCGAGTAACTGTTTACAATTTCCCATCGGGGCAAATATTCCCTTTTGCTTAATTCTGCCAGTTGCAGCATCGAGTTTATCTCATCGTCTACAACATCGGGACGAATGATTGTAAACAGCGGAAACAGACTGCGAAATACGTCCCACCCACTAAAAATAGTACGGTACTTAAACTTTTCTGTCTTGTGGATTTTGTTGTCACCTCCCATATATTGCCCGTTACTGTCTGAATAAATTCGGGGATCTATCATGGTGTGATACAGTGCTGTATAAAAAATCTCCTTCTCTTTCTCGTTGCCTCCTTCGATACGAATTAAATCAATTGCTTTACTCCAGATATTGCGTGTATTGTTCCGAATTGTTTCAAAATCCCAGCCGGGAATTTCGTATTCCAAATTTATTTTTGCATTGTCGATACTAACAAACGAAAGTCCGGTTTTAAGCTTTATAACTTCATCTTTTTTTGTTTTAAATTCAGAATAGAATCCGAGATGTTTTCCTGTCATCTCTTTTTTCATTTGAAGTATTTCAGCATTTTTAATGAGATTTTGATACGCCGGGCTCGCAACTTCACCATTCTTCCTTATCTGTGTTTTCGGAATATTTGCACTCCAAATACCATATTTTTTTAGTGGTTTGTTAAATCTGCACACAAAATAAACTGTGTAGTTGGCTTTTCCTGCACCGTTTCCCCAGCCACCGCCTTTGGGCGGGCATTTCATCCATCCGCTTATGGTACTGTCGTTTACAACTTTTATATATTGTTCGGTCGATGTGCCTCCTATTCGTCGGGCCAAATCAATTTGAATTCTCGACTGTTGGTTTTTGGGGTAAGTAAATTGTAATATTCCTGCATGCTGTGTAGCTGTTACTTCAGCTTTAATATTGTAGTCCTGTAATAAAACTTCATAATACCCTGCCTCTGCTTTCTCATTGCTATGCGAGTAATGCGAACGATACCCTGTCTCAGGATTGTCGTCGTTTCCCTTGTTTGTGTGAAGTTTGCCTGTTGTTGGCATTATAAGGAAATTGCCAAATTCGCCGTACCAGCCGGTACCACTCAAATGCATAAAACTAAATCCTTCGATGGTGTTGTGATGCCACGAATATCCGGGGGCATTATCGCCACCTGTTCGTGTGTCGGGGCTTAATTGTATCATGCCAAAAGGGGTAGTTGCGCCCGGAAAAGTTTTTCCTAAACCGTGAAGACTTCTGCCTGCTTTCATCGATGTTGAAGCACCAATAAACGGATTAATATAATTTACCGGTAGTTTATCGGCCTTTTTCTTGCACGAGTAGGGCACTGTTAAAAAAAAGAGAAGAATGAACAGGCAAGAAAGTCGCATTTGTAAATGTTTTAATTTGAAATACAAAATAATTTGCATGGATGAGGATATAACTATCAATCATTTTAATGATTAAGCATACTTATATATTTTAAGATATTTATCGCGTATATGTTCCGGTAGTATTGCAATGAAATTTTTTGTGGTTGTTGTTTCGTTAAAAAGGCTGCCAAATATCTCTCTCATATATTTTACCTGGTATATATAACTGCTTTTCGGATCATTTTTTTTGTAATTCCATGGGAAATCAGTTCCAATAAATAGTTTATTCAATAATTGTTGTTTTGTTGCCGTGCTCATTTTATCAACCTGTTTCATCATAAGTTTGAGTTTATATAACGGATCTTTCCCACGCTCTGGATAGTCGCGGCCAAGGAGTACTGTGTCGGCATATAAATTTTTAATATCGAGCAGCATTTCAAAATTTTGTTTAAGAATGCCGGGTAGCTTAGCTTGCCATTCGTTTGCTGGAATCGAAATTCCACTTTCGAATTCTTGCGAATAGGCAGCGGTGTGTGCGGCAATAAATGCAGTGCCGTTATGTCGTTGTGCCAGTTGTGCAATTTGCGACATATTACATATTTGTGGGTTGTCGGCATCGGTGTGGAACAGAAATGGCCTGCCCAAACGTTCGGCTGCAGAGCAAATTGGATCGAGTTCTTTGCTGCCGGCATTAATTATTTTTCCTTGTTTGTTTTTCTGCATAGGTTTCCGTAAATGAATTTTATAACCTAAGACAGGAATGGATGCATCGACTTTTAGTTCAAGAGGATTTAAAGGCCATTCAAAAGGAATAAAACCCGGGGCAATTGTTTTAAGCTGTGGCATCAAGTGTAAATCTTTTGTCCTTACAATTACCTGTCCGTGTGTTAGTCCTGCCCATGCAAAGTATTGTCGAATCAAGTCAATATTACCTCCTCCGTCATAAAGATGTATATGAGAATCTAACCTCATATAGGGGTTTCCTTTAGGTTTTCGCTCAGATAATATTTTTGGATAATGCGCGGTTATAAGAGCCATGCCAGCTACTGTTGTATTTCTTAAAAACTTACGCCTTTTCATTTGAATATAATGTAGTTAAATATTTAATAATCTGTTTTACAATAGCAGGAGTAATAGTACCAACTTAACTTTGCACAAACTAATTAAATTCAAATAGTACATTATAAAGTTGGTATAAAAAAGTCTGTACGTTATTGCCAATTCGACTTTTATACAATTTCAATTTAACTAATTTTAAAGACAATTCTTATTCGTTTGAATATATAAAAAGAGCCTGTAACTTACAGGCTCTTTTTACCTGTCTCTTATAC
>WGCT01000583.1 GCA_015493625.1 Draconibacterium sp.
ATTATAAAAAGACTGTTTTTACACAGTTTGTAAAGCATGGGGCTATTAATAATTAATACTTTAAACCTGCTGAGCAGTAACAAAAGTGCAAGCTTTTTGTCTTATTATATAAAAAATGCTTGCAATAATTCATTTTATGTTTCGGATATTTTAATAGCTCAGCTGCGCACCGTGTCTGTACCTTATTTATAGGCGTTTACATGTATCTGCACTTCACAAATTCCGAATTTAACGCACATCTGATTTTTTCAGCAAATCTCAATTAAAGTGGCTTTAGTATTGGAATAAGATCAGTATTTTAAAATTCTATCAATTATAGATTTACTTTCCCTTTTCTCGATTTCATCCAAAGAAGAAATACAACAAATACAGTTATAAGCGAAACAACCATTAACAAAATAAAAATAGGTGTTAAACTGTGGTTGTATTTTTCGTAGAGCCAGCCAATAAGCTCTTCCTGAAAAATTGGGCCAATTGAACCGGTACCATTAATTATTCCTGCTGCTACAAGTGCTCCTTTTTTTGTGCCCACATCAATGGCTCCCACACCCGAAATCAATGAGTCGGGGCCATATAACATAAATCCGGCCATGCCCATTGAGGTTGTAAAATAAAATAGACTGACAGAGCCCATCCAGTACATAAACACAAACGACATCGCCATTAAAAACAACATCAGAAACGATAAAAATGAACGCTTTCCTTTAAAAAGTTTGTCGGAGGCAAATCCTGCAAAAATAACACCGATAAAACCGGCAATATCGAATATTGTTGAAAGATATCCGGCATCGTCGCCTGCCTGCCCAAAGTTGTTTTGCAATAAATAAGGTGCCCAGCTCCAAAGTGCATAACGAAGGAATTTTATACCAAAATATACAATTCCCATTAAAACTACTGTGTAAACAACTTCTTTAGACCAACCCAGGCTCTCTCTGCCTTTTTTTGTTTTAGTTTCTGTTTTTTCTAATTGTTCTTCATCATCATCATCTTGAAGTGGAGGCAACCCAACATCTTCAGGTCTGTTGGGATGCAATATCAGTACTGCAGTCCAAATAACAAGCATAATTATTGAAGCACCAAAGAATGACCATCTCCATCCGTAATGACCAAGCATATAAGCAGCAAATGCTGTTGCCACCAACGAACCAACCTGATAGCAGGTTGACCATATTCCAAGAATACTACCGCGCTGTTTACGTTTAAACCAGTATGCCAGACTGCCAATGCTGCCCGGCCATCCGGTACCCTGTGCCAATCCGTTCAGACTTAAAAAAAGCATTACAGTCCAATAACTGTTCGATGCTCCAAAAACAAGGTTGCACACTAAAGAAACAGCCATTCCCAAAAGCAGCAAAAGTTTTGGTCCTAAACGCCTGCCAAAATAGGCCGATGAGTATTGTCCAACCATATATGAAACAAGATACGCAGTGCCAAGATGTGCAAGATTAATTGAATCTAATTGCATTGCTGTGGCCATGTCGCTTTTTACAACAAAAAATGCTTTACGTGTAAAATAGTACCCGACATAAGCCAGCCATGTAGCTGAAAAAATACGATATTGCCATTTGCGATAAGGGCCTTTTTCTATTAATGCTGCCATAAGTTAATTGTTAAAAGGTTAGTTAGGTGTGTAACCTTTGAAGTTTAGTTGTATAATTTTTATTTTTTCGATGGAATTACCTGATATTTAATCCAGTTCGCAAATTCCACTTCGCGAATGTCTGCCGAAATGAGGTCTTCGTCAATGGCATATTTCCAGCGAAGGTCTTTTCTTGTATTATCGTTATAAATCTCATCGAGGTCGGCTGAGTATTTCAACATATCTTCTTTTGTGTTGAAATAGTTTTCTCTCATCAGTCGCTCTTCGCGGGCAAGAATCAAGCGTGCAATCTCGTGCAGGTTATATTCGGGGTGATATTGCGTGGCCCAAAAAACACCTTTTTCGTGTTTTACTTCAACTGACTGAACCGGAGTGAATTCGTTTGACGATAAAACGATACCTCCTTCCGGCATTTTTGTAATCATATCGTCGTGACTGATAAAACCGTCAAAAACTGCAGGTTTCCCTTCGTACATCAGATGTTTTTTCCCCACTTCGTTAAGTGTTATTTTTCGGGCAACACCCATTTCGCGCCCTTTCGGATTTGGAGCAATTTCGCCCCCTGCAACATAAACTGCAAGCTGTGCAGCCCAGCAACTTCCAAACTGTGGAACGCCTGTGCTAAAACCATCTTTTGTTAGTTTTGTCATTTTTTGAACACGCTCATCATCGTCGTGATAAACCGTAAGATTACATCCCGGCCAGATAATCGCATCGTACTTCTCTTTTAGCTCTTCCTGCCCCGGAGGATAAACTCCGTTGTCGCTTGTGTAGAGAATATCAAACTCTGCATCGGGCATGTGCCTTAACAAAAGCTTTGCATAAAGTTTTCCGGCTAACGATACGCCGAAACTGTCAAACTGGTCGCGACTGGCTTTTGAATAGCCGTCAATTATTAAAAATCTGAATTTATCCATTGTAATAATTATAATTTTAATGTTTTAAGAATCCCGGGTAACTCGCTGTAATCCGAGAATTTTGCATCTGCTTCGCTGTTTTTACTGTCCCTGTCGAGCGATGCTGTACACAATATTGAATGAGAACCAAACTTTTTAGGACCGGCAATATCGTTGTGCTCGCGGTCGCCAATATGCACAAGTTCATTGTTATTAATTCCGAAATGGTCACAGGTTGCTTTAAAAACTATTGGTTGCGGTTTTGAGTTCCCAATCTCATCTGAAAACACAAAAAAGTCGAAATATTGAAGCAGATTTTTACTTTCCAGAATTTGTCTTAATACTCTGCCGGGACTAAAAATTGCATCGGAAATAACGCCGAGTTTATACTCTTTACTAAGCTCTTTTATTGCATTGCCTACACGCGGAATAAAATCGGGCATAAATTCTAACTCCATCTCTTCATGCAGTTTTACTATCTCGTCCATCTCATTTTCAGGAAGTTCAATGCCCAGCCCTTTAAATGTAATTTCGAGCCGGCCTTTAACACTCCAGGTTACAAACTGCTCGTGCCACGTTTTTCTGAAAGCGGCATCGGAAGTATTGTAAACACTGTTTACAAGCTCTTTCGAAACATTTTTGTATTTATTGGCAAATTTCCAAACCAGCTCTCTTCGTTCTTCACTTTTCGATAATCGGCCGGCAGCTTTTCGTTTTGGCTCATCCGAGTCGTCAATAAAAACGGTATCCCAAAGGTCGAAAGTTATTACCTTAATCATATTATAAAGTGTTTTTAAGGATTTTAACTACATCGCCTTTTTCTGCAACTTTCGGATTTAGCGGATAACACGGGTCGCCAATGGCATATTTCTCAATTGCTTCAAGGTCGGCTTCCGTAATTCCCAAACTTGATAGTTTAACATTCATTCCCAACTCTTCCACCCATTTTTCAATGGCTTCAATTACCTGAACGGCATCGTTTTCGACATCAAAAATTGAACCGAGAGAAGCATATCGCTCTTTTGTTGTTTCGCGGGTCATATTATAACGCATCACTTCGGTTAAAACAATTGCATTGGCTAATCCGTGGTGAATATCGAACAGTGCACCTAAAGCGTGTGCAATTGCGTGATTTAATCCAAGCCCTTTTTGAAAAGCGGTTGCTCCCATTGCTGAAGCCATCAGCATATTTCCACGTGCAACCACATCGTCGCCTTTTGTTACGGCAGTGTTGAGCCATTTTACACACATCTCCATTGCCTCTTTTGCCATTCCGTCGGCCATGGGGTGAAATACCTCCATAATATATGCTTCCAGATTATGCACAAAAGCATCGATACCTGTGGCAGCAGTTAGCTTTGCCGGTAACGAGAGAGTTATTGTCGGGTCAAGCACTGCAATGTCGGGCATCATAAAAGGCGAGAATATGATGGTTTTTGTTTTGTCAATTGTGATAACGCTGCTTCGTCCCACTTCGCTGCCGGTACCTGCCGTTGTGGCTATGGCATAAAACGGCGGCATATTATCTTTAATATATTTATCGCCACCTTTCATGTCGTCGTATTTTGCAAGCGGTCCGTCGTGCGTTGCCATTACTTTAATGGTTTTTCCGGTGTCGAGTGGTGAGCCACCACCAAGTCCTACAATAAAATCGCACTTTTCGTCTTTATAGACTTGTGTGCCATCCATCACATTCTCTTCGGTAGGATTCGATTTTACATCACTAAAAATTACAGTTTCAATACCTGTTTCGTTAAAGTATCCTTTTAACTGGTCGGCTAGTCCAACTTTTACAATTCCGTTATCGGTAACAATAAGTCCCTTTTTTAATCCGCTCTCTTTAACAATCGCAGTTAAATCTTTCATGGCGCCGGGGCCATATTCAATTCGTGTCGGGTATGAATAAGAGTGTCTTTTATTAGCCATTATTTGTTATTAAAGTTTTATAATATTCAAATTTTTGTACGTAAATGGTACGATTTTGGTCTTGTTAACTGTTCATATCCAATGGAAGACAAGGTACAACCGCGCCCCGTATTTTTAACTCCTGTCCATGCTAAATACGGATCGAGATAATCACACCTATTCATAAACCATGTACCTGTTTCAACTTTGTTACCAATAGAGAGTGCCTTTTCATGATCTTCTGTCCAGATAGATGCAGTTAATCCATATGCACTGTCATTCATTAAAGCTAAAGCTTCCTCGTCGCTTTTCACTTTCATTATACCTACTACCGGGCCAAAACTTTCTTCGGTCATTACATCCATACTGTGATCTACATTTATGAGAACTTGTGGAGCCAAATAATTATAACCCATTTCGGTTTCGGGAAATAATGAAGGATTAATTAAAGCTTTTGCTCCTGCTTTAAGAGCTGAATCTATTTGAGATTTAACAACCTCGGCACCTCCTCTTTTTGCAACCGGACCTAAATTAGTATCTTTATTCAGTGGATTTCCAAGCTTATATTTTTTTGTTAGTTCAACATATGCCTCCACAAAGCGATCAAAAATATTATCTTTCACGTAAATACGTTCAATTCCACAACATGACTGACCTGAATTAAAAAAAGCACCATCAACAAGGTTTTCAACATAAAAATCTAAGTTAGCATCATCGCAAACATAAGCCGGGTCTTTACCTCCAAGTTCTAATCCAACACCAACAAAACTTTCGGCTGCAACTTTCTGAATATGATGTCCACCACTTACAGAGCCAGTAAAAGAGACAAAATCTATTCTCGAATCGCGAATTACGTTTGCTGTGTCGTCGTGGTTAAGATGAAGATATTGGAATACACCCTCGGGTAAGCCCGCATCTCTAAAAGCTTCTGCAAAACGCTCGGCTACTAAAGGTGTTTGTGCTGAATGTTTTAATACAACGGCATTACCGGCAAGCAATGCCGGAACAATAGTATTTATTGCAATAAGATAAGGATAATTCCATGCCGGAACTACGAATACAATCCCCAATGGCTCCTTTCTTATAAATCTGTCGAACCCTGAAATTTCTTCTACAAAAACATCAGAAAGAGAACTCTCTGCAAGATTCAATACTCCATTTACTCTGCCAATAGTTCCATCAACTTCAAAAGGAGAAAAACGAATAGGCCTTCCCATTTGCCAACTAAGTTCTTCGCTTATTATCTCTTTTTTACTTTCAAATGCTTTAACAAATTTCTCTATATAACCCTTTCTGTCGGCAATAGAAAGATTTTTCCATAGCTTTTGAGCTTTCGCGGCTTTGGTTAAAACTCGTTCAATATCAATAGCACCATGCAACGGGCACTCCTTATAAACGCTACCATCAACCGGCGATATAATTTTGAATTTATTCATTTGTATTGTTTTTATTCATTTGCTAATATAT
>WGCT01000584.1 GCA_015493625.1 Draconibacterium sp.
CATTATGCCTCAATCTTTTAGAACCAAACTGCCAAACAGGTTTAAAAACACTATACGACACGACGGTCAAACTGTGCAGGACAGTAACAAGTTCGCTATTTTCTGTCATTTTCTCATTATGCCCATTCAAAAAAATGGGTGGTAACTCGCAATGACGTTAATTTCAGATATTTACCAAATTAAGGAACTCGAAGAATAACTTCTTTCGCAAAGCAAGCCCAAAAACGCACAATCAATATAAAACTGGCGTCATTGCGATCCCAGCGAAACAATCTCATATTTTAAACGGACACCAATGATTCTATGTTTGGTTTATTTTAATAGCTCAGCTGCACGCCATATTTGTACCTTGTTTAGTTTGAGGGATATACACCTGCACTTCACAAAATTCAAATCTGAAGGCATATCTGAGCTTTTCAGTTGACCCTCGAAGATGTATGCCCCCGATAGTCGTAATTCAAGAAACCCTGTGGAATTAAATATTAGGGAACGAAAAACCAATCATAAGCGGATGGAGTTCAGGACCTAAAGCATTTTTAAATATCGAGGTCATCGAATAGTTTGCAAAAATACAGACATCGCCAAATCCAATACGGGCTGTTACGTCGTATTTCCATTGGTTAATATGAAAGTTGCTTTTGTATTTCTCTTTATTTTTATTGTGATATTTATACTTTGTGTGCGAGCCAATATACAAACCACCAATTACACCACCGGCCAGGTACAGATGCGAACTGCCCATTCGCAACGGAGTTTTAACCTCAAGAAAAAGGGGAACGGTAAGATAATTAATATGCAGTTTCGATTTCTTAACCGATGAATGCTCTTCGGTAATATTTACCGGAACAATCATTCCGTGGCCATCCTCTTTTTCCATAGTAACCGGCAGGTCAAATGCATAATCGTTAAAACTAATTCCCATTCCGGTAACCACGCCAAACGTTTTGCGTTTATTTTTAAATGCAAATTCGGCAAAATTCAGATTCCAGCTTAACGATTTTCCCAATCTTAAATCGAAAACTTCGCCATATTGTTCGTACTCGGTTCCTTTGTAAATGGAGTAGTCCGAGTTTTCAAACATGTTCATTCCCACTTCTAATCCTGCCCAGTGCGGATTAAAATTTCCGGTCCAGTTTTTTCTTTTTAGTTCTTTGTCGTATTTAACGTAGGTGCCGTTGCATCCGTCGATTACTTTAAACGAACGGCGCCCCAGCCTTATTTCTGTAGTGTCGCCCCAGTCGTCGGTAACTACTTCAACACCACGGTCGTTACCAACTTTCACTTGTGTGCCACTGTTATCTTCAACAACAGTAACTATATTTTTTTTCATCATTTTAACTTTGGTTGTGTCGCTTTGCGCCCATAAGTTAAGCACCAATACTGCGCCAATTAAGAATGTAAATAGTCGTTTCATATTTTTAATTTAAATGTTTCTGATGTTATGACGGCGAGCCGCGCTGAAAGTTACAGCATATTATTTAACTTGAAAAATTACTGCTAATTCCCCTTCAATTATTTTGGATTTGTTTTTTTCGAAGGAATAGAAAATGCGACTAAACGCGACTCGTAATTGTATTTGGTAATTTTGCCTTCGTGGTTTGTTTCGTACCTAAATTTATTTTTCGATATGGATGAAACCAGATTTAACCCGGCTTTTACAACTTTATTGAGTTCAACTTTTTCGAATCCTATTTTCTCTTTAATCTTGTCGGCAAGCAATATTTCTTCGTCGGAATAAATAATATTATCGGGAATTGTATAGTGCATAGTTGCCATTTTAAATTTGGGTTGATTTACATTTATCGATGCTGTTATCGATTTCATTTCGGGGAACTTCTCGATGGATTCTTTAACTATTTCCAATTCTTTTGCAGTTGGCTCTTTCTGAATGTGCTTTACAATATTTCTCTTTCTCGGAGTTATAAAACTTTTCTTTTTTATAATCTTTTTTTCCGGCTTTGTTTCTGTTTTATTCTCCGGTTTTACTAGCAACTTTTTTGTTGTTGAAGGCTTAAGTACCTCTGTCTTTCTTGCTTTTGCCAAATTATTGGGAGCTAATACCGTATTGGTTTTAGAGTTAAAAAGAGTAAAAAAAGCAAATGCAAGAATAAAAACAGCTGCAATTCGCACACTCCATAAAACAATAGTTTTTGTTGCAGAGCGGCGGTAGAGTTTCTTTTTATTTTTGAATACGATGGTTTTATCGGGAGTAAGTTTTGTTTTACTGAAAAGAAAGAGATCTCTCTTTTTCTCGGGATGTTTTTCGATAAAATGGTTACACTCGGCTTTATCGGCTGCCGAAATATCGCCTTCGAGGTTTGCAACTACAGTTTGGTTAAATGTTTCATCAACATCGAGTTTCTCTTTATATAAATTC
>WGCT01000585.1 GCA_015493625.1 Draconibacterium sp.
AATTATGAGAATGTAGGTGAAAATACAAGAAATTAATACTGCCCAGCTTAAGCTCATGCCATAATTTGCACCGGCTGATGCCATTGACGTTACACTGCCCGTACCAATATTATAACCAACCAAAAATAACCCCGGGCCAACCGATGCTATAATCAGACCAATTTTTTTAAATAATTTCATTTTAGTTTAGTTTATCAAAAGCACTGCAGTTCGATGAGGAGCTAATTCAATATTAAATTTTACCGTCTTGTTGTCTGAATCAACTTTTACATTACTATCATCAATAATATTTATTGCGTGATTTAATTTCTTCGACAAAATATTATCGAATGAGATGTTCCCCTTAAAATCTTTGTCTCCGGAATTGATTACATAAACAAGCATGCCATCATCAACTTTGTGAAGTTTAACAACTATTTTATTGTTGTTCGTGGTTTTAATATCGAAATCTGCATTCGCTTTTTTTGCAAGCGAAGTGATTATGTCGGCATTTCCACTAAGGTCATGCATGTATGCACCTCCAAGTGGCACGGCACTTAATACTGCTAATCCTTTCCCATATTTATTGACAACAAGAGCAGGGTAACCGTCTTCTTTAAACTTTGCCAAAACTTCTGCTCCTTTGTAAACAGTCAAGAAATCTTTATAAAAAGCACTTTTGTAGTTTTTAACACCAGTTACATATTTATTGTTTGTCATTTCAATATTAAAGTTGTCCCTGCGATTAATAAAATCTTCCCGGGTAGCTCCAAAAACCTTATCTAAACCTGCTCCGGGATTTACATCGTACCCAAAATCATGTTCATCCATTATTATCGATTTTGCATCGGCAACGAGCCAGCCACCGTTAGCCACGTATTGTTTTAGTATCTCGGCAATTTTCGGCGAAACCATTATCTGGAACGGCAGGTACAGTATTTTGTAATCAGATATACTTTCGAGTGTGACTTCTTTGTCGATACGAATAACATCGACAGGGATATTTTTTTCCCAAAGTGCTTTAAATGTTCCCTCAAAACTTTGGTGCATAAAATACGATGCTCCTCCTACATCTCTTCGGGTGCACATCTCCATCGTTTTCCACATTCCGGGCATACTTATCAAAATACCGGCTTTGGGTTTTTCTAGTTGGGCCTTATACAATAGTTCTCCGTGTTTTTTTACTACCGCACCAATTGCTTTAACTGCTTCTCCACGTTTTGCCAACTTGCCGTTGGTTTGGGTAAGCCCCCGGCCAAAAGCCTGCTCTCC
The DNA here is from genome assembly GCA_015493625.1 of Draconibacterium sp. GTDB lineage: Bacteria > Bacteroidota > Bacteroidia > Bacteroidales > Prolixibacteraceae > Draconibacterium. The sequence goes on from WGCT01000585.1 coordinate 1,252, forward strand.
TCTCATAAAAGGTTGCCACTGCCAATACACAATCCCTTTTGCATTTTCAGAAAAAGCAAGCCATGTCATCATGTGAATTTTGTCATAGGTCATAAACTCGCTAAGACCAAAACCATGACGAGAGTTTGTTTGTGCTTCGTTTAAAAAATAGGGTTTATCACCGGCATCGCATCGATTTGCGGTATAAACAGCACTGTATTTCCAATATCCCATTGGAACACCTTTGTATTCATCGTAATAAAGGTCGGGGTAAAAAGAGAAAGACAGAGCGTCTTCATAAGGAATAATTTCCTGCTGATCTTCATACCACAGGCTTGCTGTCTTAGAAGTAAGTTGATTTAGTACCGGACTGGCATAAGCAAAATGTTTTGTGTCGTATTTATGTAATACATCAATAGACCATTTTACCAATTGCCCTACATACCAAGAGCGAAACAGGTACCAATCGATATAACACATAGACGAAGGCCAGGTATTTCTGGCTAATGGTGAAATCTCCGACCAGTCTGAATTTGTTGTGGCCCATGCTTTGTTAAAAGCATCAATTGTACCGTATTTTGTTTTTAGCCATTGTTGAAATTGGTGAACAGTATAATCGTCCATTGACTCGAAATGAGGCTCGTTCCAGATATTGTGCCCGAGCAGTGCAGGACTGTTGCCATAACGTTCAATAATATTTTTGATATAATTATCTAAAGCATCTTTTACTTCCTGTCGGTTGAATTTTATTTCGTCATGATCCGTACTCGGGACATGGTTCACTTCTTGAAATATGTTTTTTGCTTTTGACTGCATAAAATCGGGGAAATAGGCATTGTGTTGCGACTTGACAAGCATTGTTATAAACTTAAAACCATTGTCTTCAATACCTTTTATCATATAATCTGACCTTCCCCATTTCTGCGTTTTAGTACTACCTACCCATTCTCCCAAAGGAAATGGCAGGATAGTATTAATACCTGTTTCTTTAATCAGTTTTATGTCTCTGTCGAAAATTGACCGAAACTCTTCATCTGTATCGTACCTTTCATTAAAAACATCGTAAACAGTACCAAGCATTATTGTTTTTGGCATTTCAGGTTTGCCCGTTGTACTTGAGATAAGTGGTTTTACCGAACTGTTTTCTTGTTTTTGGCTGCATCCAAACAAAAGAAAAAATAAAAGAATACTCCATACAGATTTACTAATCATTTTCATAATAAAATATTTAACTAAAAAATTATTAACATTCGATGACAAAACTAAAGTTTTTTAAAAATCAATAAATTATTTATAAAATAATTTATTGTTTAATAAAAAGTACAAATTCCTCGGAATTTAATAGTAACCTTTTTTTCAGCAAACCCTGTAATAATATAAGCTTAACTATAATTCAGCACAGCTTGATTACATAT
>WGCT01000586.1 GCA_015493625.1 Draconibacterium sp.
CAATTTATAGACCAAATAAAAAATTCGAAACTGGCAACTACTCTTTATAAAGGAATTAGACCCGCAGTAATTGGAATGATTTTTTCTGCTGCTTATACAATTGGCAAAGGAGTCGACCCGTCGTGGCAGTCGTTGTTTTTGTTTATTGCCGTTTTAATTCTTTCGGTAAAATATAACGTTAACGTAGTTTACCTTATTCCCGCGGCAGGAGTTATTGGAATTCTCCTTTTTTAACAGAACTATTTCCTCTGTATAAAAAACCGATTATTAAAAGGTTGCTTTTTAAAAAATTAGAGAATCATCAAAAAAAAGTTGCCTTTTAACGTTTTAATTCAAACATTTGCGTTCCTTTTTTGTACTATTAAAACAGAAAACAGAAGCATGAATAGATTAAAACTTTGGTTATTGCTGAATAGTATTGTTTTTGCAGGGTTTATAAATGCACAAAATACCATTACAAAATTCGATAAAAAAGTACCGTTTCCGGTATGCTACGGTACAGGAGTTGTCTCTAAATCGTCGGTTCCGCCGCCCAATAATTTTATTTTAAAATCGGGCACCGAAAAAAAATGCGATATAATTGTAAACTACAGTCTTTTCCCGAAAAAGGCAAAAGATGCATTTGAGTATGCAGTTAGCATTTGGGAAAGTATTCTCGAATCTGATGTGCCAATTTATATTCAGGCAAATTGGCGTTCGTTAGACGAAAATGTGTTGGGAAGTGCCGGTCCGGCAGCTTATTATACCGACTTTAAAAACATTCCACACGAGCATATTTATTATCCGGTAGCCATTGCCGAAAAAATTACAAAAACAGAAATTACCGGCCCGGGCACGCCCGATATAAATGCTACATTTAGTAAAGATGTTGAATGGTATTACGGTACCGACGGCGATACTCCTTACGAATTGTACGATTTTGTTTCGGTGGTTTTGCACGAAATAGGACACGGACTTGGGTTTACCGGATTCTTTTATGTTAAAGATAAACAGGGTGCGTATACATACAACGAAATAGGTGATATTGCCGCTTTCGACCGGCTTGTAGAAAAAGACAACATTCAATTGATAGACACTTCGGAATACAACATTCCATCGTTTAAGTTGGCCCGGGCTTTTACAACAAAATATTTATACGCCAACAGTCCGTATGCAATTGCTGTAAACAAAAATAAACAGCCGCGCCTCTATTCTCCCTCGGAATACGACGAGGGGTCGAGTATTTATCACCTCGACGATGTTACTTACCCTTTGGGAAACAAAAATTCGCTGATGACCCACGCAATCGGGAAAGGAGAATCAATTCATAACCCAGGCCCGTTAACCACCGGAATTATGGCCGACATTGGCTGGCAAAATATTTACTTCGATTTTGAGAAACCAAAAGATATTGAGCAGGTTAAACCAATTGTTTTTGATACTGAAGTTTTAAGCGATATTAAACTCGACACAACCTCGCTGTATGTTTTTTATTCGAACGATAGTTTTACCAACCATATCGATTCGATACAACTTACGGCTACCAATGTTGTAAATCGCTATTCTGCTCAACTTAATCCTGAAATTGAACAAGGCACAATTCAATATTATCTGATTGCTAAAGATACAATTGGCCGGCCGTTTACTTTGCCCACCGAAGCACCAAAAACGCTATACACGGTAACCGTTGGCCCCGATACAATAGTGCCTGTTATTCAGCACTCGCCAATCCCCTATTTTCTTCTGGCCGATAAGGATTTGGCAATTTCAACAAATGCCGACGATAATTTAGGTGTCGACTCGGTTTTTGTTGAATACGAAATAAACGGAGTTGAGCAACAACCGTTTCCATTGCATTCCGACACACTCACTTCCTATTCGGGTACTTTTACTTTCAATTTAGAACAGTTGGCCGATGGCGATCAAATTACCTATCGGATTATTGCAATCGACTCGGCAGCTGCACACAACAAAGCAGTTGCTCCGGCACAAGGCTCTTTTTCGTTTAACGTCGAAAAGCTTTTTGCTCCGGTAGGTGGTTATATTAATAATTTTAATACTCCTTCACCCGACTTTATTCTTACCGATTTCGATGTATTTACCGACACACTTTTCGAGAATGCAGCTTTACACAGCCCGCATCCCTATCCAAGTCCGAACAGAAATAATGCACATTACGAATTTTCGACCCTGTTAAAACATCCCATTATTTTAAACGAAGGTGGAAAAATAACTTTCGACGAAATTGTTTTGGTTGAGCCGGCAGAACCTCAGGCGGTATTTGGCGACGACAACTTTTGGGATTATGTAATTGTTGAGGGAAGTAAAAATGGAGGAGAGAGTTGGTTGCCTCTGGCCGATGGTTACGACTCGGGAGATAATACTACATGGGAAGCAAATTATAATAAAAATATAGACGGTTACGATTCGCAAACAATTGGTGTTCCGAAATGGTATAAAAACCGGGAAATAGATCTTTTGGGTAACGATACATTTCATGTAAACGACACTATTTTAATTCGTTTCCGGTTGTTTTCCGATCCTTATGCACACGGCTGGGGCTGGGCAATCGATAATCTTCGTATTCAATTTCCGGTTTCGGCAGAGTCCATTCTTGCTCAAAATAATGTTGTGGTTTACCCAAATCCGTTTAACGATTTTATTACAGTTTCTGTTCAGGCAAATTCAACCATCGATGTACTTGAGTTCGACCTGTTTAATTCGGTTGGACAAAAAATACATTCGACAATTAAAAAAAATAGTGCAGGAAAAATAACGCAGAGATTCGATTTAAAAAACTTTGCCAACGGATTGTATTATTTGGTTGTTCAGGAGAACGGGAAAAAAATACTTTCGAAAAAAATTGTTAAAAGCAGAAATTAACGAAACCTCTCTTTTTTTGAGTTTTTTAGATGATTCTTATCAGTTTAAAAATATATC
>WGCT01000587.1 GCA_015493625.1 Draconibacterium sp.
ATACAACCTAAAACCGAAGTCAAAATCAGTCCCGATGTGTCGGGAGAAATTATAAAACTTTATGTTGAGGTGCTTACAGCTGAATAACAGAATAAATATGGTTTAATAATTATAGTTGTAATTTTTTCTCAATGAAACTTACTGATACTGTTGAGAAACAAAATTGAGAGTACGATGAAGGGGAAAAAGATATTACCATACGCAATTGGCGTTGTTGTTATTGCCATAGTTCTTCTGGTTGTTGGGAAAAAGCAGGGCTGGTTTGGTAAAGACTTTGCCGTTAGCGTTGCCACCGAAACGGTTAAAAGCAAAACAATTACCGAATTTATTACCGCAAACGGAAAAATACAACCTAAAACCGAAGTCAAAATCAGTCCCGATGTGTCGGGAGAAATTATAAAACTTTATGTTGAGGAGGGCGACGAAGTAAAAGAGGGCGACCTGCTTTGCGTAATAAAACCCGAAATGTACATTTCGGCATTAAATCGTGCCGAAGCTACACTTAACTCGTCGAAAGCCCGGCTGGCACAGGCCGAGGCACAACAAATTGAGAGTAAACTTACTTTCGAAAGAACAAAAAAATTGTATGATAAAGGAACAATTGCAGCCTCGGAATACGAATCGGCCGAAGCTAAGTTTAAAGTTTCGGAAGCCGAAGTGCGGGCAGCCGAATATGCTGTAAAAAGTGCCGAAGCCGGTGTTTCGGAAGCAAAAGAGCAACTTACAAAAACAAAAATTTATGCCCCAATTTCAGGAACAATTTCATCGTTAAAAGTAGAGCAAGGCGAGCGTGTTGTTGGAACAAATATGTACGCAGGAACAGAAATGATGGTGGTTGCTAACCTCGAGGAGATGGAAGTTGAAGTTGAAGTAAACGAAAACGATATTGTAAAAGTTTCGAAATACGACACGGCACTGGTGGAGGTAGATGCCTACCTGAACCGGAAATTTAAAGGCGTTGTTACCGATATTGCCAACTCGGCAAGTACAACAGGAACCTCGGCCGACCAGGTTACCAATTTCGATGTAAAAGTTCTGCTTATTCGCGATTCGTATGCCGACTTAATCGACCGCGCATCCGGAAATTTATATCCATTCAGGCCCGGCATGTCGGCAACAGTAGATATTTTAACCGAAACCCGCGAAAATGTAATTTCGGTACCAATTTCGGCCGTTACCACACGAATTAAGAAAAAAGACGGTGGAACAGAAGATGTTACAGAGAAAACCAAAACAACCGATAAAGAGAAAGTGGTTAAACGCGATGAAAAACAAGAAGTTGTATTTCTGTACAATAACGGCCGCGTTAAAAAAACAGAGGTAAAAACAGGAATTCAGGACAACAACAGTATCGAAATTTTAGAGGGAGTTACCGAAGGCGACGAAATTGTTGTAGCTCCCTATAATGCAATAAATAAAACACTTAAAGATAGCATGCAAGTGAAAAAAGTGAAAGAAAAAGAGCTTTTTAAGACAAAGTAATAATTAATATCTCTCACTGGAATATATTCAGAAGTATCAAAAAACTATTTGGTTTTTTGAGTCGTTCTTCTTCCCTTTTTTTGCGGTAAATAATTCAAGCATAGCCTTAGTTATGCCTGAATTATTAGCCTTGCTAAAGAAAAAAGTAACATCCTCATCCCGATGTACATCAGGATTCCGAAAACCTAAATAGATTGAGTATATTTAAACCGTTATATGAAAGTGAAAAGAATCAGTAGAATTAAACACGGTATGGTAAAAAAATATAAAATAGGCGACAAATACACTGTGCGTGAACTAATGGAACTGGCAGTTGAAGAAATGCGTAAATCTATTCCGGACCCGAATCGTAATGATGATAGACCAAATCCAAAAGTAGGAGCTGTAATTGCCACTCAAGATGGTATTTTGATATCTACCGCTCACAGAGGTGAATTACGAATTGGTGACCATGCTGAATTCACTGCAATTGAGCGAAAAAATAGGGGGAGTAAATTGGATGGTTTTGTAATTTATGCCACATTGGAACCTTGTGCACCGGGAGCACGGAATCACCCTAAACTTTCATGTTCAGAACGTATTGTTAATGCACGAATTGCCAAAGTGTATATTGGACATATTGACCCTGACCCATCAGTCTCCGGACAAGGAAGGGATTTTTTAATTTCTAATAATATTGAAATTGATTATTTTGATAATGACCTTGTGGATATTATATACAAAGAAAATAAAAAGTTTTTTGATGATGCAGAAATTAGAGCACACGAATACAATCCCAATCCAATACTTCCTAAACAGACAATCTTAACTCAGAGTCTTGAGAATTTCGATATAAAAGATTTATCAGAAGAGGCACAACAAGAATTAATTGACCGATTAAATCTAAGCTATAAAATTGCCTCAGATGGTTTTATTAAATATTTAACTCAATTGGGATTAGTTTATAAATCTGAAAATTCTGACACAATCAGACCAACTGGAATGGGCTTATTGATTTTAGGACGGAATCCTCAATTGGAATTTGAACAGTCAAGAATTAAATTTACTGTTGAACAATCCGTTGGTGATGCTAAAATAAAAGATATCGAAGGGCCTCTTTTGTTAATGCCTGACAAAGTTGAAAATTTACTCAATTTGAGTTTTTTACCAGAAATAAATCGTGAAAAATTTCATCGCGAAGAAATTGTAGATATTTCCACGAAGTTGCTTCGCGAATTAATTATCAATGCCATTATTCATAGGGATTACACTATTAGAGACAAACAAATTAGGGTTGTAGCTTCCAAAGAAAAAATAGAGATATGGAGCCCAGGTGGCCCTATCATAAGCCTTGATAAATTTAAAGACTTTAATGTTCCTCCAATAAGTCGGAATCCAAAATTAGCTTATATATTCTTTAAGACGGGTCTTGTTGAAGAACGTGGTATTGGCATGAAAGAACTTAAAGCTTTTAGAGATGATAATAGTTTGCCCAACCCCACCTTTCGCTTAGAAAATGAGTATTTTATTATTACTGTTTTTAGAAAAACGACTAAGCAAGTTAATATTACTCATGAAATGGTATTTAGTTTTATTAAAGATAAGAATAAAATCTCATCTGGTGATTATGCTACTCGTTTTGGTGTTTCAACAAAAACTGCATCCAGGCATTTGAATAAGCTTGTTGATGAGGGCATTTTGGATAGAGAAGGAGAAAAGAAAGGAACAAAGTATTTTTTGAAAGAAAAATAATAGATAACGGACAGGATATCGAACATGTCCTTTATAATAGGCAGTGTAATGATTGATTATAATGTTTATAAAAAAGATGTCTTATATAATAATAAAAGTCGTATTACAAATGAAGGTGTAGACTGTAGGAATAAGGAAGATGTCCGTTATAATAGAAATGGTAGAGTTCTTAGTGCTAATTATATTGGACATTATAACGGACATGTCCGTTATAATGATGATATAGTAACAGATAAAATACATCCTTATAGAAGACTTAATAATGATAAAAATATTAGAACTACAGCAATAGATAATAAAGCATGAGAAAGACCAGTATACAATAAAAAATATGAATTCAAAATCAAATAAAATATACGATTCGTTTGCTGCATTCGAACCCGTATTAAACGAATGGAAAGCACAAAATGAAACCCTTGTTTTTACAAACGGGTGTTTCGATATTATTCATCATGGGCATGTCGATTCGTTAAAAAAGTCGGCAGCGTTTGGAACAAAACTTATTGTTGGGTTAAATTCCGATGAGAGTGTAAGAATAATAAAAGGGAAAAACCGGCCGGTTATTGGCCAGCAGGGACGCGCCACTATTTTGGCAGCTTTCGAATTTGTCGATGCAGTAATTATTTTCGGAGAAGAGACTCCGGCAGAACTAATTGCTAAAATAATTCCAAATGTGTTGGTAAAAGGCAGAGAGTACAAAATTCACGAGATTGCCGGCCACGACACCGTTTTAACAAACGGTGGGAAAGTTGAAACTCTCGATTTGGTACCCGGAATATCGACCAGCGAACTGATAAAAAAAATTAAAACCCTCGACTGATGGCTCAAACAAAAACAATTTATACATGCCAAAACTGTGGAGCCCAATCGCCAAAATGGATGGGGAAATGTACTTCGTGTGGCGAGTGGAAT